>NZ_JBFULU010000069.1:0-29012 GCF_054049735.1 Bradyrhizobium sp. P5_C12 | reverse complement strand
ATAGACTTCCGGGCAATCGCGCCAGCGCGAGCCAGATTTCAGCATGTGCACGATGCCGCTGATCACGCGTCGATCATCGACCCGATGGGCTCCCTTGCGCCCTCGCGGCAACAACGGCTCAACCCGCCGCCATTCCGCATCGCTGAGCCAGTAGACCTGCTTTGCCATTCAAGCCTCCCTTCCGCTGAGATGCTTGAATCACAAACTAATTTCAGATGGAATCCCTATTGAGTACAGACCCTAATCCGCTGCTGCGTCGATTGTGACGAACGTAGAGCTCCTTCAAGAAGAAGCCCGACGTCAAACCCGGCCCAGGATAGATCGCATTAAAGCACGCGAGACCGGCGATTTCATCGTTCTCACAGGCCAGCAGAATTCGTGATCCCGCAGGCCGCGACCTCAACCCCCCAATGATCGCGTCCCGCGCGGGACAGTGGGCGTGATAGTGCACCTGCATTTCGACCAGCGCATTGGCTACGCCCTCGACATCTGTGTCGGCGATCTCCCTGAAAATCGTTGGAACAGTTTGGCCCATGGTCGATCGATCCGTGCGGGTTTGCTCAGCGCTTGGCCCATCCCTGGGCGGCGATAGCCCACCTTTTGCACTTGGCGGCGTTTGGTGTCGAGGAGAATGGAAGCGCGTCACGCGAAGCGCATTCCGGGGGCACACCGCGTTCGCCGGCGGGAGATCCGGATTGCGCCGATGCGACAGTGAACCCCTGATCTCAATCAGCAGGAAGCCACGAGATCACTGTGTCGTTCGATCGATCCGGTGCATGACGGGAAGCTTTTGCTCGATCGCCTTGGCGAGCACGGTCCCTGTGGTCCTTCCGAGCTCTTTCGCGATCGTCGTGATCGGCTTGGTACCTGCGAGTGTCCTGAGCCTCCTGAGGTCTTCTTCGCTCCACGATTGCTTCCAACGTGCCATGTCCCTTGGTCCCGCGACATAAGCCCCCGCGCCCGACTCGCAAGGTAGTTGAACAGCTCATGAAATGCAGCTGTCGCAGGTGTGCCGCCAGCGGCAAGGGGCGTTCCGTCAGCACGGAGCGTTTTGGCACAAACTGCACTTGTCACCCCCAGCCTGCGGAGTTTGAGTCGTTGGTTGTGCGCCGAGCCAGGGGCCCTCGGCATGCACGGTCGCTTGCGTGGCCTGTCGGGCAAAACGCCCGACCGGCCCGATCAATGCGGCTGCGCAAAATATCCCACCTTACCTTTACCGAACTTCCGAGTTTGCGTAGCTCTCGGGCGAGACACGTCGCCAGACCGCAGCGTTATGTTTGCTTTTCAAAAACCACGCAAATCTTGTCGAAATCGAGCGGACCGCAGACGTGCAGGCGCGACCAAACGTCATCGCTCTTGTCCGAGCTTGCGCAGGAAAATATTGGCGCAATAATGCCGCTCTACATTGTGGTCCGGAATCAACCGGCCCAGCTTTCTGGAGGGCGACGAATTGTTCGCTCGCGATGCGGCCTTGGCCGTTGCCATCGTTTACTCGGCTACCTTTGATGGTGCGGTCGCCCAAACCGTCAACCAGCCGCCGGATACGATGGCTGCGCGGGTGGAGGCTTGCACGCCCTGTCACGGCAACAAGGGCGAAGGCACCAGCGACGTCTATTTCCCGCGCCTTGCCGGCAAGCCGGCCGGCTACCTCTACAACCAGCTCCTCGCCTTCCGCAGCGGCCGGCGCAAATACCCGCCGATGAACTATCTGCTGGAATTTCTGCCCGATCCGTATCTGGAGGCGATGGCGGAGTATTTTGCCAGCGAGCACCCGCCGCTGCCGCAGCCGGCGCCAAGCGAGGTCAGCAAGGACGTGCTGGCGCAGGGCGAGGCGCTCGTCACCGGCGGCGACGCCGGCCGCGGCATTCCGGCCTGCGTGAGCTGCCATGGTCCTGCGCTGACGGGCATGCAGCCCGGCATTCCCGGACTGCTCGGCCTGCGCGCCAATTACGTCAGCGCCCAACTCGGCGCCTGGCGCTACGGCACCCGCACGGCGAAGGCCCCCGACTGCATGCAGCTCGTTGCCGGTCATCTGACCGAGGCCGACGTTACCGCGGTCGCGGCCTGGCTCGCGACGCGGCCGGCGCCTGCAAACCCGGTACCCGTACCGAAAGGCACCTACGCGCTGCCGTTCGGCTGCGGCAGCCAGCCCAACTGACGAGGCGCATGATGGGCTCGAGATTGTCGATCACGCTCTTATCGGTCAAACTCTTGGCTCTCGCCACGCTCACCACGGCTGCGCAGGCGCAAGACAAAGCAAGCGACAAGAGCGGCGACATCATCGCGCGCGGCGAATATCTCGCCCGCGCCGGCGATTGCACCGCCTGCCACACCGCCGCCGAGGGCCGCCTGTTCGCCGGCGGGCGGCCGATGCCGACCCCGTTCGGAACGATCTACACCTCCAACATCACGCCGGATCCGGAGACCGGGATCGGCAAATGGAACGCCGACGACTTCTACAAGACCATGCACAGCGGCCGCTTCCCGGACGGCGGGCTGATCTATCCGGCGATGCCGTTTGCGTCCTACACCAAGGTCACGCGCGCCGACAGCGATGCGATCTTCGCCTATCTGCGCTCGATCGCGCCGGTGAACCAGAAGAACAAGCCGCATGACCTGCGCTTTCCCTACGACAACCGCCAGCTCATCCTCGGCTGGCGCACGCTGTACTTCCGCGAGGGCGAGTTCAAGCCTGATCCGACCAAATCGGCGGAATGGAATCGCGGCGCCTACCTGGTCGAGGGGCTCGGTCATTGCAGCATGTGCCATTCGCCCATCAATGCGCTCGGCGGCACCTCGCAATCGGACGCCTTCAAGGGCGGCCTGATCCCGATGCAGAACTGGTACGCGCCCTCGCTCACCTCCAACCGCGAGGCCGGGCTCGGCGACTGGAGCATCAAGGACATCACTGACCTGCTCCAGACCGGCGTTTCGGCGCGCGGCGTCGTCTACGGTCCGATGGCCGAAGTCGTGCACAACAGCCTGCAATATCTGAGCGACGAGGACACCAAGGCGATGGCGGTGTACCTCAAGGGCATCTCGGAGCCCTCGCCGCCGCCGCCGCCGAGCTCGGCGCTGCCGACCACCGAAAGCAGCCTGCTGATCAGCCTCGGCAAGACCGTCTACGACAAGAATTGCGCGAGCTGTCACGGTACGCAGGGCGAAGGCAAGCCGCCGCACTGGCCACCGCTCGCCAACAACCAGTCGATCGAGATGCAGTCGGCCGTGAACCCGATCCGCATGGTGCTCAACGGTGGCTACCCGCCGGGCACCAAGGGCAATCCGATGCCCTATGGTATGCCGCCGTTCGCAGGCCTCCTGTCCGACAACGAGGTCGCCGCCGTCGTCTCCTACATCCGCACCGCCTGGGGCAATCGTGGCACGCCGGTCTCGGCGCGCGAGGCCAACGATCTGCGGTCCGCACCGCTGAACTGAGAGGCGCCAGAGAAACGTCATGATCAATTCCGATCCGCCGACCAGCCCAGCCGCCGCCGACCAGGCCGTCGAGGAGGTTGTCGCGCAGGGCCCGTCCGGCGCGATCGTGCTTGCCGGCATCGCCACGGCCTGCGTTGTCGCGATGTGGCTCGCCTTCTATCTGTTCGTGTTCCTGCCGCGCGGATCGCTGCAATGAGCGCAGAGGACAGCCATCGCAGTGCCGAGGTCGCCGCCCGCGTCGAGCGGCGCTGGGCCACCATAGCCGTGGTCATCATCGTGATGATGGCGCTGCTGGCCGCGTTCGCCGGCATCCATCGCGCAACCATGCCGCAGCCGCGCGTCGAGACCACCGATCCCTCGCGGCTGCATCTCTCAGGCGAATTCGTTGAGAGCAATCTCGGCAGCGTGCTCGAGGCCAACGGCACGGTGACGGTGCGCGCGATCGGTCAGCAATATTCCTTCACGCCGGCTTGCATCGTGGTGCCCCTGGACACGCCGATCATGCTGCGTGCCACCAGCGCCGACGTCGTGCACGGCATCCTGATCCAGGGCACCAATGTCAACACCATGCTGGTGCCGGGCTACATCTCCGAGCAGCTCATGCGCTTTACGAAGACCGGCGACTATCTGATGCCCTGCCAGGAGTTTTGCAGCTTTGGCCATGAGGGCATGTGGGGCAAGGTCAAGGTGATCGACAAGGCCGACTTCGCCAATCGCGCGAAGGGTGGCGGGAGGCTGAGCTGTGTTGGCCAATAGGAAGCTCATCCTCGCCCATTTCTGGCTGGCCTTCGCCGTGTTCGGCATAGCCCTGACGCTGGGCGCCTGGCAGATGTTCATCCGCAGCCCGATCGGCACCTGGCTGTCCAATCCCGAGCTCTTTTACCGCTCGCTGACCGCGCACGGCACTGTGATGGGCTACGTGTTCCCGACCCTGGTCGCGATGGGTTTCGGCTATGCCATCAGCGAGTCCGCGCTGGAGCAGCGCCTGGTCGGCGTACGCTGGGCCTGGGCCGGATTCTGGCTGATCGTCGCCGGCAGCATCATGGCGATGGTCCCGATCGCGCTCGGGCGCGCCTCGGTGCTCTACACCTTCTATCCGCCGCTGATCGGCAGCCCGTTCTACTACATCGGCGTGGTGCTGGTCGTGGTCGGCTCCTGGATCTGGGTCGCGCTGATGGCGATCAATCTGCGGGTCTGGCGGAAGGCGAATCCCGGAGCGCCGGTGCCGCTCGCCATGTTCGCCAATGTCGCGGGCTCCTATCTGTGGGCCTGGACCGCGGTCGGCGCCGCGCTCGAGTTGTTGTTGCAGATCATTCCGGTTTCGGTCGGGCTGAAGGCGACCATCGACGCCGGTCTTGCCCGGGTCTTCTTCTCCTGGACGCTGCACGCCATCGTCTATTTCTGGCTGATGCCGACCTACATCGCCTATTACACCATCGTGCCGCGCGCGATCGGCGGCCGGGTCTATTCGGACACCATGGCGCGGATCTCCTTCATCCTGTTCCTGGTGGTGGCGATGCCGATCGGCATGCACCACACCTTCGCCGATCCGCAGGTCGGCGCCGGCTTCAAGTTCATCCACTCGGCCTTCACCGCGCTGGTCGCGCTGCCGACGCTGCTGACCGTGTTCACGATCTGCGCCTCCGTCGAGATCGCAGCGCGTCTGCGCGGCGGCCGCGGCATGTTCGGCTGGATCAGGGCGCTGCCCTGGGACAACCCGATGATGCTGGCGCTCGCGTTCTCGTTCGTGATGCTCGGCTTCGGCGGCGCCGGCGGCCTCATCAACATGAGCTACCAGCTCGACGCCTCCATCCACAACACGCAGTGGATCACGGGCCATTTCCACCTGATCTTCGGCGGCGCCATCGTGATCATGTACTTTGCGATCGCCTATGATCTGTGGCCGCATCTGACGGGCCGCGAGCTGATCGACCTCCGGCTGATCCGCACCCAGCTCTGGCTGTGGTTCGTCGGCATGATCGTCACCACCTTCCCCTGGCACTGGGTCGGTATTCTCGGCATGCCGCGCCGCATGGCCTATTTCGACTTCGGCGATCCCGCGATCGCGCCGCAGGCGCTCTCCGTGACCCTCTCCGCGGTCGGCGGCTTCATCCTGCTGACCTCCGGACTCTTGTTCCTGGTCATTCTGGCCCGCGGCATGCGCGCGCCCGCGGCCGACGCCGGCGCCTATCGCTTTGCGCTTGCCGTGCACGAGCCGAAGACCGTGCCGGTCGCGCTCAACACGCATGCGCTGTGGGTGGCGCTGATGATCGGGCTCACCATCACCAATTACGGTTATCCGATCCTGACGCTGGCGCTGACCGAGGGCACATCCGTGCCCGCCGTCTATGTGGGAGCGCAATGATGAGCGCCCGCGACCTCTTCACCTTCGGCAATCGCCATTTCACGCGCAGTGTCGGCATCACGGCCACGATCTTCATCGTCACGGCGATCGCCGGCTTCATCGTGCTGCCCTTCGCGCAGCCTTGGGTGCAATTCGCAAATGTCTGGGATGCCATCTGTAGCGCCGCCGGCGTGCCGCAGCGCACCGCCACGGCCGCGTCGTCGCAGGACAAGCGCCTGTCGGCGGTGGTGTTGACTTCGTCGACCCTCGCCCGCCCGAGCCAGGAGGCGATCGGCCGCGGCGCGACGCTGGCGCAGCGCTGCGCGATCTGCCACGGCCCGACCGGGATCAGCCGCGCGGACTCGCCCAACCTCGCCGGCCAGTATGCGGCCGTGATCTACAAGGAGCTGCACGATTTCCGCTCGGGCGCGCGCACCAATGCCGTGATGTCGCCGTTCGCGGTCAACCTGACCGACCAGGAGATCGCGGATCTCTCGAACTATTACGCCTATCTGCCGCGGCTGCCGGCCTATCATCCGACGCCGCTTCTGCCGAAACCCAACATTGTCATCTACGGCGCGCCGATCCGCGGCATCGCGCCGTGCGGCGCTTGCCATGGCAGCCTCGACAACAAGACCGGCAGCCCCTGGCTGGAGGGCCAGTCCGAGGCCTACATGAAGGCCCAGCTCCAGGCCTTCGCCTCAGGCGAACGGCGCAACGACATCAGCCAGCAGATGCGCAACATCGCGCGCGCGATGACAGCGCAGGAGATCGATCAGGCCGCGGCCTACTACGCCTCGCAGCCGCCTGACATCGTGAAGGCGGTGGATTGAGAGCGATTCCCGTAGCCCGGATGGAGCGTCGCGCAATCCGGGACAACTGGGTCAGCACGCCAAGAGCGCCCGGATTACGCTTACGCTCCATCCGGGCTACGCGAGCAGCCGCTACGTCGACGCCAGCTTCGGCCGGCCGTAGATCGCATCCGCGCGCTTCTCGAACGCGCTGGAGAAGCGTGCGAAGGCGGCGTCGAACATCGAGCCCATCAGCATCGCCAGCATGCGGCTCCTGAACTCGTAGGCGAGGAAGAAGCCGACGTCGCAAACGCCCTCACCTTTGGGCTCGAAGGTCCAGCGGTTTTCAAGGTTGCTGAACGGACCTTGCAGATATTCGACGAGGATTTTCAGGTTGGCGCGGTCGAGCGTCACGCGGCTGGTGAAGGATTCCTTGACCAGTTTGAACGACACCGTCATGTCGGCGATCAGCACCTCGGTGCCGTCGGGTTTCGCCATCCGCTGGCGGACCTTCAACGCGCTGCACAGCGGCACGAATTCCGGGTAGCGCTCGACATCCGCAACCAGATCAAACATCTCGGATGCGCTGTGATTGACACGGCGCTTGCTCGAAAATTTGGGCATAGCGGTTCAGCGGGCGTGCGCGGCCCGTGCGGCCTTCAATCTCGCGAAATCCTCGCCGGCATGATGCGACGAACGGGTGAGCGGGCTCGCCGACACCATCAGGAAGCCCTTGGTGTAGGCGACCTTTTCATAAGATCCGAACTCGTCCGGCGGCACGTAGCGCATCACGGCGTGGTGCTTGCGGGTCGGCTGGAGATACTGGCCGATGGTCAGGAAATCGACCTCCGCCGAGCGGAGATCGTCCATGACCTGGAGCACCTCGTGGCGCTCCTCGCCGAGGCCGACCATGATGCCGGACTTGGTGAAGATGGCCGGGTCGAGTTCCTTGACCCGCTGCAACAGCCGGATCGAGTGGAAGTAGCGCGCGCCGGGCCGCACCGTGAGATAGCGCGACGGCACGGTCTCGAGGTTGTGGTTGAAGACGTCGGGCTTGGCCGCGACGACGACCTCCAGCGCCCCCTCCTTGCGCAGGAAGTCGGGCGTCAGGATCTCGATCGTGGTCGACGGACATGCTGCGCGGATGGCGCGGATGGTCTGGGCGAAATGCTCGGCGCCGCCGTCGGCGAGATCGTCGCGGTCGACAGAGGTGATGACCACGTGCGCCAGCCCCAGCTTGGCCACCGCCTCGGCGACATTCGCAGGCTCAGCCGCGTCCAGCGCATTCGGCAGGCCGGTCTTGACGTTGCAGAAGGCGCAGGCGCGGGTGCAGGTGTCACCCATGATCATGAAGGTCGCGTGCTTCTTGTCCCAGCACTCGCCGATATTCGGACAGCCCGCCTCCTCGCACACCGTGTGCAGGCCGTTGGCCCGCACAATATTGCGGGTGTCGGCATAGCCGCGGGTGTTGGGCGCGCGCACGCGGATCCAGTCCGGCTTCGGCGGCGAAGCTGAATCGGGGCGATTCACCTTTTCGGGGTGGCGCGGGCGCAGCGGGTTCGAGATGGTATCGACAATAACGACCATGGGGTATCCGGTCTGTTCAGGTCCTACCTAGTCGGTCTCGCCACGCATCGCAACCCGGCTCGCCCCGCTTCAGGGAACATGGCAGATATGGGCAATATCCTGCTCTGTTCTCAGGCGATTCTCGGCTCGAATGGCTCCAGCATCGAATGCCTCCAAACTGCGGCTCGGCAAGCCGCTCAAGCGTGCCTTTTTTGCGCGCAGCGTTCACGAGGTCGCCCCGGACCTGATCGGCGCCACCATGCTGGTCGACGGCATCGGCGGCATCATCGTCGAGGTCGAGGCCTATCATCATACCGAGCCCGCGGCCCACTCCTACAACGGCCCGACGCCGCGGAACCAAATCATGTTCGGTCCGCCCGGCTATGCCTATGTCTACCGCTCCTACGGCATCCACTGGTGCGTCAATTTCGTCTGCGAGGAGAAAGGCTCGGCCAGCGCCGTGCTGATCCGCGCGCTGGAGCCGACGCATGGTTTGGCTGCGATGCGGCGCCGTCGCCATCTCCAGGACGTGCACGCACTGTGCTCGGGCCCGGGCAAGCTGACGGAAGCGCTCGGCATCACAATCGCCCACAACACCCTGCCGCTGGACCGGCCGCCGCTCGCGCTGCACGCGCGGACGGCCGAAATGGAGGTGGCAGCAGGCATCCGGATCGGCATCACCAAGGCCGTCGAGCTGCCCTGGCGCTATGGCGTCAAGGGCTCGAGGTTTCTGAGCAAGCCGTTTCCGAAGTAGCCGTCATTCCGGGGCGCGTCGAAGACGCGAACTATGGTGCGCAATTGCGCACCTGAGAATCGCGAGATTCCGGGTCTGGTCCTTCGGACCATCCCGGAATGACAGAGAGGCTACGACGCCAGCTTCAACCGCTCCAGCGCCTCCAGCAGCTTGGCCTTGCGCGCCAGCGCCGCCTCACGCTTTTCGCGCTCCTCCTCGACCACCTCTTCGGCGGCGTTGGCGACGAACTTCTCGTTCGCCAGCTTGGATTCGGCACGCTTGATGTCGGCGTCGGCCTTGCCGATCTCCTTGTCGAGGCGCGTGCGCTCGGCCGCGACATCGATCACGCCCTTCAGCGGCAGCGCGGCGACCTCGCCGCGCACCAGGAGCTGAACCGCACCGTCAGGCGCGCGATCGGCGAAGGAGATGTCGGACAGCCGCGCCATCCGCTTGATCACGTCGCTCCAGCGCGGTGCGCGCTCCCTGGTCTCGGCCGAGGCACCGGCGAGCACCAGCGCCGTCAGCGTTGCCGGCGGGATGTTCATCTCGGCGCGCACCGAGCGGATCTGCGTGACGAGGTCGATCACCCAGCCGATCTCGGCCTCAGCCTTCGGATCGGTGAAGTCGGCGTGGTCGAACATCGGCATGACCAGCACCGGCGACAGCAGCTGCTCGGTCGGTCCGGCCGCCGCAGCGAGCATCGCCAGTTTCTCCGGCGTCGGCTCGGCCGGCTGCTTCAGCGGCCATTCCGCCAGTGCGAGCAGGCCGTCGCGCTTGGCCGTCACCTCCCAGAGCTCTTCGGTGATGAAGGGCATGAAGGGATGCAGGAGTTTCAGGATCTCATCGCGCGCCCAGGCCACCATGGCGCGGGTTTCGTCCTTGGCGGGGCTGTCCGGGCCGAGCAGCACGGGTTTTGCGAGCTCGACATACCAGTCGCAATAGACGTTCCAGACAAAGCGGTAGATCGCGCCGGCGGCATCGTTGAAGCGATAGGCTTCGATTGCCTCGGTCACCTCGCGCGTGGTGTGCGCGCTCTCATGCGCGATCCAGCGATTCAGCGTCTCCTTCGCCTTCGTCGGCTCGAAACCGTCGGGCACGGCGCAGTGGTTCATCTCGGCGAACCGGCAGGCGTTCCAGAGCTTGGTCGCGAAGTTGCGATAGCCCTCGACGCGGCTGGTCGCGAGCTTGATGTCACGCCCCTGCGCGGCCATTGCGGCCAGCGTGAAGCGCAGCGCGTCCGCACCGTATTCGTCGATCAGGTGGAGCGGATCGATGACGTTGCCCTTCGACTTCGACATCTTGGCGCCCTTCTCGTCGCGGACGAGGGCGTGGATGTAGATCGTCGAGAACGGCACCTCCTTCATGAAGTGCAGGCCCATCATCATCATCCGGGCGACCCAGAAGAAGATGATGTCGAAGCCGGTCACCAACGCGTTGGTCGGGTAATAGCGCTCCACCTCGGGCGCGTCTTCGGGCCAGCCGAGCGTGGAGAACGGCCACAGCGCCGAGGAGAACCAGGTGTCGAGCACGTCCTCGTCGCGGGTGATGAAGCCTTCGCGCTTGTTGCGGTCGAGCGCCATCTCGCGGCCCTGCTCGACCGTGATGACCTCCTGCTCGACGTAGTAGCCGAGCGCGTGGCTGACGGCCTCTTCCTCGGTCTCGGCGACGAACACCTTGCCGTCCGGACCGTACCAGGCCGGGATCTGGTGGCCCCACCACAGCTGGCGCGAGATGCACCAGGGCTGGATATTTTCCATCCACTCGAAATAGGTCTTTTCCCAGTTCTTCGGCACGAAGCTGGTTTCGCCCGAACGCACCGCCGCGATCGCGGGCTTTGCGAGCGTCTTGGCGTCGACATACCACTGGTCGGTCAGATACGGCTCGATCACGCTGCCCGAGCGATCGCCATGCGGCACCATGTGGGTGTGCGGCTCGATCCGCTCGACGAAGCCGAACGCCTCCAGCCGCTCGACGATAAGCTTGCGCGCAGCGAAGCGGTCGACCTTGTGGAATTCCTCGGCGAATTGCGCGGCACCTTCCGGCAGATCGCGCAGATAATCCTCGTTGTCGAGGAGATCGAGGCAGCCTTCCCTGTCGAGCACGCTGATCCGGCGCAGGCCGTGGCGATTGCCGACCTCGAAGTCGTTGAAGTCGTGTGCAGGCGTCACCTTCACTGCGCCCGAGCCCTTCTCGGGATCGGAATAGTCGTCGGCAACGATCGTAACCTTGCGGCCGACCAGCGGCAGGATGATGTGCTTGCCGACCAGCTTCTGGTAGCGCTCGTCCTCGGGATGCACGGCCACGCCGGTGTCGCCGAGCATGGTCTCGGGACGCGTGGTCGCAACGACGATGAAGCTCGAGGGATCGTCCGGGCTGAAGGTCTTGCCTTCGATCGGATAGCGCAGATACCAGAGGCTGCCCTTGACCTCGGTCTGCTGCACCTCGAGATCGGAGATCGCGGTGAGCAGCTTGGTGTCCCAGTTCACCAGCCGCTTGTCCTTGTAGATCAGGCCATCGCGGTGCAGCTCGACGAACACCTTGACGACGGCCTTCGACAGACCCTCGTCCATGGTGAAGCGCTCGCGCGACCAGTCACAGGAGGCGCCGAGCCGCTGGAGCTGGTTGATGATGGTGTCGCCGCTCTCGGCCTTCCACTGCCAGACCCGTTCGAGAAACTTCTCGCGGCCCATCTCGCGGCGGCCGGGCTGCTGGCGCTCCATCAATTGCCGCTCGACCACCATCTGGGTGGCGATGCCGGCATGGTCGGTGCCGGGCTGCCACAGCACGTCGCGGCCGCGCATCCGCTCGAAGCGGCACAGGATGTCCTGGAGCGTGTTGTTGAGGGCATGTCCCATGTGCAGCGAGCCCGTCACGTTTGGCGGCGGGATCACGATGGTGAAGGGCACTGCGTCGCGGCGGTCAGGACGGCCGGCCTTGAACGCAAGGCTGTCCTCCCAGACGACGGACATGCGGGATTCGATATCGGCGGGCTGGTAATTTTTCTCGATCATGGGGCCGTTAGAAAGCCGCGCGCGGGGGCCAAGTCAACGAAAAGGTCAACGGAATGCCAGGTGGCAGCGGGGCTTCCCGGCTCGGTCGGGAGCCAAAGATGATGCACAAGCAGGGCATTTATGAGGGCTCTGCGGCCGGTCCTACCGGCCGCCGCGCGAGACCCGCTCGATTTCGGCCTTCACGATGCGTTCAACGAGGCCCGGCAGGTTGTCGTCGAGCCAGGACTTCAGCATCGGGCGCAGCATCTCCTTGACCAGGTCCTCCAAGGTCCGCGCATTGCTGCTGAGCACCGTGTGGGCCAGGGAATTGAAGGCGGATTCGACCGCCGAGACCGTGGTTTGCGCCAGGATCGGCTGCTGCGGCGGCAATGGCGGGGCATCGTAGTCGACCGGCGCATATGACGGCGGCGGCACAGGACGCGGCGGCGCCGATTCGGCGAATTCGAGATCGTCGCGCGGCTCGACCTTGCGGAAGCTCGGCGGCGGCGGAGGTGGTGTCGGCTCGGGAACCTCGACCGCCATCTCGTCGGTCAGTTCGAGAACGTCAGCTTCGGGCTCAGGCTCCGGTTCGGGCGCCCGCATCTCGGGTGCGGCGGTCGCTCCATCGAGGCCAGCCAGCAGCGCGTCGATATCATCCTGGTTGTTGGATTCGGCTGCCGCAGGGGGCGGAGGCGGCGCCGGCTTGGCGGCGGGCGGTGGCGCGGGTTTCTCGGCAGCCGGCTTCACCGGCGGCGAGACTTTGGACGGCGGAATGTCGTTCATCGCCTGCGGCTTTGGCGCAGGCGGTGCGGGCGCAGGCGCAGGCTTCGCAGCCTCGGCCGGCGGCGGCTTGGCCTCGTCGTCGGCAATGATGCGCCGGATCGAGGCCAGAATCTCCTCCATGGAGGGTTCTGTGACCTTTGCAGGCTGCGTCATCTCCGACTCCACATCCTCAACGCCCTCGCATGCGTTATTTTACACCAAGCACGCCGGGATTGGCCGGTTCCGGACCGGCGGCCCGACATTTTCGTCGTGACAGCCAGACTTGTCCCCAGATCACGGCTCAACATATGGCCGTGCGCCCTGCTCTCGGCACCCGAGCTTTACGCAAACGACAGCAGATGCGGGCGAATCGACCCGCAACTTCTTGGCAAGGCTATGTCAGGGAATTTGATGATTGCAAGCAAACCGCCGGTTGGCCTCGCCTATTCGCGAGGCCAACCTGATTTGTGCAATCAGCGTCCGTCAGGCGTGCGCACGCCGACCCAGCTGTCGCGGATCTGATGATAGTGCACGCTCGGATCATAGACCGTGGTGTTGAGGCCGAGCACCTGCGGTGCAAGGCGGCCAACCGCGCTGAGCACGGAGTAGGACGCGACCACGCGATCGTGCTGCGCGGTCACCAGCGCCACGCGCGCGTTGACCAGCGCCTGCTGTGCGTTGAGCACGTCGAGGGTGGTGCGCTGTCCGGCCTTGGCCTCTTCGCGCACGCCGTTCAGCGCGATCTCGGAGGCCGTGACCTGCGCCTGCGCGGACTGCACCTGCGCCTTGCCGGCTTCCAACTGGCCCCAGGCCTGCACGACGTTGGCGCGAGTCTGGTCGCGGGTGGTTTCAAGATTCAGGCGTTGCTGCGCCAGATTCTCTTTCGATTGGCGGATCAGCGAATATTCCGCGCCGCCCTGAAAGATCGGCACGGAGGCAGTCGCGATGGCGGACGCGGTATTCGTCCGGAAGACCGTCAGGGTCTGCTGATAGGACGTGCTGACACCAGCCTGGACCGTGACCGTCGGCAGCAGCGCGCCTTCGCTGATCTTGACCTGGAGATAGTTGACGTCGATGCCGTACATCGCAGCCGTGACGCTGGGGTTCTCCACCAGGCTCAGATTGACAGCGGAGGCGATCGTCCCGGGCAGGAAACGATCGACCGGCGAGCCCGGAGCGAGGTTCGACGGCTCGTTGCCGATGATCCGGCGGAAGTTCGCGCGCGTCGTCGTGAGATTCGATTCGGCGGTCAGCGCCTGGGTCTTGCCGGCGGCCAATTGCGCCTCGGACTGCGCCACGTCGGTGCGCGTCACCTCGCCGACGTTGAAGCGATCGCGCGTCTGCTTCAGCGTCTGCTCGAGCACGCGCACGTTGCTGCGCTGGACTTCGAGCGTCGCGGCGTCGCGCAGATAGTCCATGTAGGTCGTGGCAGCCTGCAGGAGGACCGTCTGCTCGAGCACGCGCAACGCCTCGCGGGACCCCGAGACCTGGCTCTCCGCCGCGCGCGTCCTGTTGGCGGTCTGATTGCCGTTGTAGAGCGTCTGGTTGACGGTCAGGCTGGCGCTGTTGGGCTGAAGCGGAGGATCGCTATGGATCCCCAGGCCCTTCTGCGTCGCCTGGATGTCCTGATATTGATACCCGGTGCCGAGGGTCACATTGACCTTGGGGCGATAGCCCGACAGCGCCTGCGGCACGTTCTCATCAGTCGAGCGCACCTGGGCGCGCTGCGCGTTGAGCTGCGGATTGTTCTGATAGGCGCGCACCAATGCGGCCTCGATCGTGTCCGCCAAGGCAGGCGCGGGCCCGGCCAGCGCCATCAGCAGGACCGAAACCGCAGCTCCGGTGAAGAGCTTCACCCCATGCATCCGTGAAATTCCGTTCATTCTAACGCCAGCCTCGTGCCCGCGAGCCTGGTTACCGTATCCGAGTGGAGTCGTTGCCCCGCCGCAACATAGGACGCGGTCGAGCGCGACGGAACTACCTGAGGGTAGTTCTCGGTGGAAACTCTTCACGTGCAGCATCCCGGCCACACTTCTGATTCGGAACGGGATTTTAACGGGCCGGAATGGTCACAAGGACTGTCAGAAGACGAAGGCGGCGGCCCGTTCCAGCCCGGGAAGGACCGGGGCTGCGGCATCGAACAGCGCCCGATGGCCGAATTCGCCGTGGGAACGGGTCACGATGATGGCCCGCGACGGCTGGGTCTCGGCGGAGACCCCCACCAGACGCCCGCCCTCCCTGAGCTGACCGAACAGCCCTTCGGGCGTCACCTCGGTGGCGCCATTGAGGACGATCACGTCATAGGGGGCGGAACTGGGATCCCCCTCGGCGCAGGCCGCGGCCTTGCAGGTCACATTGGCCAGCCCAATGGCGCCGACGGCGTCCCTGGCTTTCGCGGCGAGGGCCGAATCGCATTCCGTCGCGGTCACCTGGCGGGCAAGTTTGGCTGTCAGCGCGGCGAGATAGCCGGTGGCGCAGCCCACGACCAGCACATTGTCGCCCTCGCCGATCTCGGCGGCCTGCAGCAGCTTGCCGGTGAGCGCCGGCTTGATCAGGAACCGCTTGGCGCCCCCCTCGCTCACGTCGAGGTCGAGATCGAGATAGGCCAGGGCTTGCCGGTTCGCCGGGACGAAGGCCTCACGGGGAACCGTGAGCATGGCATCGAGAATGCGGCGATCGGTGACGTCAGTGGTGCGCACCTGGCCATCGACCATTTTTTGGCGCGCGGTCGAAAAACCGGACATTTGCGGACCCTGGAATGCGGACGATGCCGCGGACGAAAGTTGGCGGCATATTTGGAGCAGGCCCCGCCAAAACGCAACACGTCCGTTGCCCCGGAGGGCCGGGGCATCCGCAAGTCAAGGCATCAAGGATCGAGACGGGCCTATTCGATCGCGACCGCGAGCCGGCCGATCAGCGCCGCAACCTCGTCCAGCCGTGCCGAATCGGGGGTCTCGACCGCGCGCGCGAGGCGGACCAGACATTCATCGTCGCTGAGCTCGGGGATGTCGGACGGCAGAATCGAGGGCGCCAGTTGGGAACGGTCAACGTGGATGTGTCGCATGGGGAATCAGCTCCGTATGGACCCGGCAGCCCGAAGCTCGATTTGAATTGAGTCGATTTGGCGCCGGCCTCATGGCGCGACGGCGCCACCACACACATCTGCTTGAGGCGTGATTCCGCGCAGGTTCGAGGATATTCACGGGCTCACAGACGACTGGAACAGCGTCGTGCGCTGCCTCAGGATGAGGCTGCAACCCACTGAATTTACGGTGAAATTTGGCTCCCCGGGCTGGATTCGAACCAGCGACCATCCGATTAACAGTCGGATGCTCTACCGCTGAGCTACCGAGGAAAGGGCGAACCGACGTTCGCGCGCGGCTGCGTATAACAAAGCCGCTTGCGCTTGCAAAGGACGAATTCGTCATCTTCCGCAACGCGTCGAGGAAGGGCCTCTGCGGCCCCTCCTCCGGGCCATGCGCGGTAAAACTATTCGGCGACGAACGACGTGGTCTTGGTGCCGGAATCGTAGCGCAGCCGAAGCGCTGTGAACTTGCAGAGATTGACGTTCTTCCAGAGCACCGACTCGTCATAGTTCTGCCAGTCGACGCGGATGTTCCAGACACACCCCTCGTCGTCATCGTCGAACTCGACATAGGTCGACGCCTGGTTCTGCAAAACCTTGTCGAGCTCGTTGTCCCATTCATCCAGACCGTCGTCCGGCGCATTGAAGCCCAGGAACTTGATGGCGTAGCCCGTCTCGTTGACGACAGTGACGTTGCGGGCATCGGCCGCGAATGACGGCGCGGCGGCAATCGAAAGACCGATGGCGATCAGTCCAGACAGAAAATACTTCATGTGAAATTCCCCCGATCGAAACAGCCTCTAGCGCCTGTCGTCGATCGCCGCAGGCACCGCGGCAACAAATGCGTTGCCTGAGAGAGTCGTCCGGAGCGCGATCGAAAGGTTCAACACGCCTCGATCAGCACTCCGGAGCCGTGCGCGACGCGAGACGCGCACGGGGATTTCTTATCGATTCGAATTCTCCGCAGCAATGAACGGGCGTTCATAGGTCGGCGGCGTTTGGTTTCTCCACGGCGGGCGTAGCCACCGGCACCGCGGCGCCGTTGCCCTTCCCCGTCACGGCGCCGACCAGCGCTTTCACGGGATCGTCACCCGGCGCAAAACCGCTCTGGCGCAGGATCTCGTCGATCATCGGACGCAGCGCGTGCACCTTGAGGAGTTCGCCGGCAAGCCCTTCGCCGAAGCCGACATTGCCGCCGCCGACGCCATTGCCGCCGAACGCGCCGCCGGTGTGCAGGATGCGGACGTCCTTGAGGTTTCCGATCGGCCTGACCATCTCGGCCAGCGCCGAGGGCATGGTCTCGATCCGCTTCTTGGCGAGCTCGAAATCGATCACGTTGGCGCCGAGCTTGTTCTGCGCCTCGTTCTTGAGCGTGATGATCGCGGCCTCGGCCTCGCCGATGTTCCTGACGCCGACCGCCTTGATCTTGTTGGACTCGGCTTCCGCCGTCGCCAGCGTCTTGGTGGCCTCGGCGCGATCGAGCGCCGCCTTCTTCTCGGCTTCGGCCGCCACGATCACCTCGGTCGATTTGCGTTCGGCCTCGGTGCGTGCCGCCAGCACCTGGGTCAGGCGGGCTCGGTCGGCGACCTCGACAGCGCGCGCGGTGACGACCTTTTCCTCCGCGGACACAGCGAGCGCTTCGGCGGTCTTGGCCTCCGCCACGGCTTCCGAGGTCTGCTTGCTCTTGGAGGCGATCTGGATCTCGTTCTCCTGGGTCGCGATCTGGATCTCGCGCTGGGCGTCGGTCTTGCGCTTGTTGATCGCCAGATCCGACTCGATCACTGCGGTCTCCTTGACCTGCTTGGCGCCAGCCTCCTTCTCGGCGACCGCGCGGTCGGTATCGATGCGGGCGTTCTCCTCGGTCAGGCGCGCGGTCTGCGTCGCGGTCGCGACCTCGGCGCGGGTGCTCGCGGTCTTGTTGGCGATGTCGCGCTCCTGGGAGAGCTCGGCCTCCTTCTTGGTGCGTTCGATGGTCAGGGTCTGCTGCCGCGCCTCGAGGTCCTTTTGCGCGATCGCCACCTCGTTGTCGCGCACGATCGAGTTGCGGTCGCGCCGGCGGGTCTCGGTGACGGTCTTCAGCTGGGTCAGACCTTCGGCGTCGAAGAAGTTTTCGGGATTGAAGAACTTCACATCCGTCTGATCGAGCTTGGTCAGCGATACCGATTCAAGCTCGAGACCGTTTGACTTGACGTCCGACTCCACGGTCGCCTGCACGTGCTTGACGAAATCGCTGCGCTTTTCCTGCAGCTCCAGGATGGACATGGTGGCCGCCACCGAACGCAGGCCGTCGACGAATTTTGCTTCGACCTGGTTACGCAGGGCTTCGGCGTCATTGGTCAGCGCGCCCAGCGTCTGGCTCGCGAGCGCAATGCTTTCATCGTCGGGGCGGACGCGCACGTAGAACTCGGCGACGATATCGACCCGCAAGCGGTCCTTGGTGATCAGGGATTCCCGCTCCTTGCGCTCGACGGTGAGCCGCAGCGTCTTCAAATTGACGCTGGCATAGGAGTGGAAGATCGGCAGGATCATGGCGCCGCCGTCGAGCACGACCTTCTTGCCGCCGAGGCCGGTGCGCACGAAGGCCTCGTCGCGCGTGGCGCGCTTGTAGAGGATGGTGAAGACGATCCCCAGGACGACGATCAGCGCGACGCCGATCATGGCCGGGACTGCTATGTCGAACATGACTTTCTCCAATAATGACTTGCTAGCTGCTTAGAGGTGGCTTGAACGGTTTGAGTTCATCGTCGGCCTTGACCGCCACGAAACGGGTGCCGACGCGATCGACCAACAGGACCATGGTTCCTTGCGACAAGGGCGAAGACGAAGGGGCAGCAACCGCCCAGACGAAGTGCCTGTTACCGTGGACGTCGGCGACGCTGACGCGGCCCGGCGGCCCCTGGTCGAGCGGACCGATGACGACTTCACCGACGCGGCCAACGAGATCGCCGAGGCCGACGGCGTAGCTTTCATCCCTGGGAATGACCCGCGCGATGGCGCCGCTCGCGGCGCGGACCAGTGGAACCGAGACGACGATCGCCCCGACCGAGGCGAGCGTCGCCGGCAAGGGACCCGCGACCATCCGCGCGATGTCCTGGATCAGGAAGCCGGTGATGGAGAAGGCGCCGAGCAGCAGCAGCAGGAAGATCAGCAGCGGCACGCCGCCGACATTGATCCAGGAAATGGCGTTGATCACGCCATTGTCGCTGGGGTGGCCGAAATCGATGTTGGTGCCGAGCATCTCGCTCAGGGAGGCCCCGACCAGCATCGAGACCACCTCGACGGAGCCGACGATGACGATCATGGCCGCCGCGATCGCGAACGGCCTGACCTCCGGCGCCATCACATGTTCGAGCAGTGCGCTCATGACACATTACTCAGGAGCGCGACTTCAACCGAGCCAGCCGCGCTGCAATCTCCTTGTCGCGATGCAACGTGCTGAGCTCGTCGATGTCGCTTGAATATGGAATCGCGGCCGGAACGCCGGTGGCACGCGCCACCGCCCTGCCCGCGCGCAACGCCTTTGCCGCCGCAGCAGCGCCGCCCTGTTTCCGGGGCGAACCGGAAGCCTGGTGACTGGCAGCCACCTCACTCTTCTCGAGATCGGCGCGGCGCTTTTCGGCATCCTGAAGCGCCGACAGCACGGCGCGCAGGGACGTGACGGACTGCTCGATCTTCTCGTTGTTCTCGTCGATGGCGCGGGAGAGCACCTCGAACTGCGCTTCCAGATCCATCTGGCGCGCGATGCCGGCGCGCGCGAGATCATCACGCCCGTCCGCGATCACGCTCTCGATCTTGGCGGTGAGATCGGTCATCTCGCGCTCGATCTCGGTACGCCGCGCGTTGAGCCGGTATTCCTCGGCGCGCGCGGATGCGAGCGCATCGCGGGCCTCGCCCTCGGCGCGCTCGATCTCGCGGATGGCCTGTCCGACCACCGCAAGCTTGTTCTTGCCTTCCGCCTGCTCGATCGCGTCATAGGCGATGCCGGCGATCAGGCGCCCGACCCGGGACAGGAAATTGTCGGGGGCGGCAGCAATGGTATCCATGGCATTCTCCTCCTCTGGCAGACTGTTCGGCGTGACGCCGTAGTGAACCTCGAAACCGTCGTCGGTGCGGATCAGGTGCGCGGGCGCGCTCTGCCCCCAGCCCTCGGCATAACCGGCGTAGTCGAAGGGCACGCTGAAGCGCCCCTGCACGGTCGCAATCGAAATGGTGGCCGGCCCCTTGATCTTGGCGAGCTTGTCGTCGAGCGGCAGGCGGCGGCCTCCCGCCGCGCGATAATCGGCGCGGTCGCGCAGGCCCAGCGTCACCAGCCGCGACGGCAGCGCGGTCTGCTTGCGGATCGGCTCGTAGGCGTGGGCATGCAACAGGACGACGTTGGACCCCACGTTGTGGCTCCGCGCGACCTCGTCCAGAATTTCCATCATGCGGTCATAGGCCTCGAACGTCGCCTCCATCGCGGCCTTGGCGGCCGGGTCGGGGGCAAGCCGGTAACGCAGCGCGGACGGCGCGTTTCGGGGCGACGGGCTCATGGAAAGCACTAAAGCACCATTTTGGTGCTTTAGGAAGGGGAAGCGCAATCACGTTCCACTGATCCTTGGGCACTCTGGGGATTAGTCGCGGTGGCTCGGGTCCACGTTCAAGGCGGCGGATCACCCCTAGATCACGGCCGATCAAGACTTCTTGCACGCGCGGGTTGCAATTTAAGACGAGTTGGAGGGAGCCATGCCACGGCGCCCTCTCCACGAAGCGGCGCTTTCTCAATCTCGCTGTTGCGTGGCCCCCTCATCCTGAGGTGCGAGCGATGGGGCACGGTGCGCCTCATCGGGAGCCTCGAAGGATGAACGGCCGGGATGCCGCCGGGCCGTTCACCCTTCGAGGCTCGCCAAGAAGGCGAGCACCTCAGGGTGACGGTGATAGGCCTTGCGTGTCACGTGTGCGCAGACGCAGATCGGCACTCTCGCGGCTCATCTCGCCCGAGCTTTGCTTGATCTCGACACCCTCTTGCCAGAGGGCGCAGGGAAGACCGGGTGCCGGCTGTAGGGTGGATTAGCGAAGCGTAATCTACCACGTCTGCCGCCGCGGCGACTGAAGAGGTGGATTATGCCGCGGACCGCGCTACGCGCAGCCGCGGGATAATCCACCCTACGGACCATCACGGCCGCCGGCACACCAGATCGATCTCGATCAGCGCGTCATAGGCTAAGCCCGTGACACCGACGCAGGTGCGGGCCGGCAGCCGGCCGGGCGCAAAGTAGGTGCGATAGGTCTCGTTCATCGCCGCGTAGTCTTCCTTGAAGCGCGTCAGATAAATGCGCGCCATCACGACGTGCTCGAGGCCGAGATCGAGACCTCTGAGGACCACTTTCAAATTCTCCATCACCGCGTGGGTTTGCGCGACGATGCCGTCGGGCAGCACGCCCGGCGCTTGCGGCGTGTCCGGCATCTGGCCGGTGACGAAAACAAAACCGTCGGTCTCGACGGCGTGGCTGAAGGGCGCGACCGGCTTCGGTCCGCCGCTAATCATGTGGAATTTCACTTGAGTTGTCCTTGCGGTTGAGGCGCGTCCTGAAACAGACGCTTGCTGATGATGGCGTGCACGCCCCAATTGCCGTCGACGACCTGGGTGACGCCGAAATCGACGGCCGCCGACATCAGCGCGATCGCCTCGTCCTCGCTGAGACCTTTCACGTTCATCAGGAAGCGCCGCATCTTGCGGAAGGCGTCCTTCATGGCGAGGTCGAGCGAGGATTTTGCGTAGACCTCGCTCTGGCCCTGCGCGCCGAACTCGGCGAGATAGTTGGGATGGCTGAAGCCGGTCAGCACCCAGTCGGTGGCGGTCTCGATCAGGGGATAGCTGAGATCGGCGAAGGGCCGGCCGGCGAGGTCGGCCTTCTTGTGCAGAATCACCTCGAACGTGCCGGTCATCGAGCATTCGATCGCGGTGCCGCTCAGTTCGCCGTCGCCCTGGGCTGCGTGGGGATCACCGACCGACAGCAGCGCGCCGGGGACGGAGACCGGAAGATAGACGGTCGCCCCCTTCCCCAGCCGCCAATTGTCGAGATTGCCGCCGAAATAGGACGGCGGCACGGAATCGATGAAATCGACCTCGCGCGGCGCCACCGCGATCACGCCGAAATGCGGACGCAAGGGAATGCGGATGCCGTCGAGCACGGCGTGGCGGCGCTTCACCGTGCCGGGCGCGACGGGAATGCCGGGATAGTCGTAAGTGGGGTGCACCACGCCGAACGGATCGGTCTGCGGCTCCCAGCGATAGGAATACAGCGCGCGCGCATGCGGCGCGTCAGTGTCGTCGAAGATCTCGTAGATCGTCACCGCCTCGCGCGGCTTCGGTCCCGACAGGAACTCGTCGTAATGATAGCCCCACCACGCCGCGACCGAGGAGCCGAACACGCGGCCTGCATGTTTCGGATGGCGGCTCGCGCGCGGCACGATGTCGAGGATCCGCACTTCCAGCACGTCGCCGGGCTGGGCGTCCTTCACCGCCACGGGCCCGGTGCAGATGTGCACGCCAAAGCCTTCGCCGGCGCCGCGGCCGAACACGCTGGCGTCCATCGGACCGGCGCCACGGCGGTCCACGTTCTTCTTCGCCTTCGTCCAGCCGAACACGCTTTCGGCGGCGGCGTCGCCCGCGATCATCAACTCGGGGTCGTCGGAAGCGTGCTGGGTCAGCGTCTCGATGGTGATGGTATCGCCCGAGGCGATCTCGAGCTGTGGCGCGAGCGAGCGGCTGAAATAGCCCCAATGAACACGGTTGGCTTCGATCGGAAGATGATGGTGCTTGTGTTCGGCCGTTCTCGGCTCGTCAGAGTCCGTGCGGGACACATTGCTGCGCGCCTCCGCACCCGCCTGATGCGCGCGGAGCTGCGCCAGCGCCTCCTGCGGCCAGCCGCGCTGACCGGTGATCCCGTGCTGTAAGGTTGCGCGCTCCGCCTCCTGCTGGCGGAACTCGCGCGGCGGCAGGCCGAAGCGGTGGCGGAAGGCACGGCTGAAATGCGCGGAATCGCCAAAGCCATAGGCGTAGGCGATCTCCGAGATCGAGCGATGGGCCTCCGTCGGATTGGACAGGTCGGCCCAGGCGCGCTGGAGCCGGCGCTCGCGGACGTAATGGGTGAAATTGTCGCCGACCGTCTCGAACAGCTTCTGCAAATAGCGCTCGGAAATGCCCTCGGCCTGCGCGACGCGCGCCGGCACCAGTTCGGGATCGTCGAGCCGGCGCTCGATGGTCTGGCAGATCCGGTGCAGCAGCGCGGCCTGTGTCGCGCTCGATCCGGCATCGGACGTCGAGGCCGCCAGTTGATGCGCGAGCGTCAGCAGGAGATCGACCAGACTTTGCGCGACCGCGTTCCATTCGGCATCGCTCAACGTGTCGAGCGTGCGCGCGGTCGCATCCAGCAGGCGCGCGAACACATCGGCGAACCCACTGGGCGGAACGACCCGGGGCTCGCCGAGCCGCGGCTTGCCGGAGAGGCGCCCATGCAACGCCTCCGAGGTCACCGACAGCACGATCGCGCGCATGTCGCGCTGGAACACGATGCTCCAGTCCCCGCTCCGCGGCAGCAGCACGAGATGGCCGACCGGAACGATGCGGTGGCCGGCGGCGCTCTTGAGCACCATGCCGTCCTCGACCGGCATCAGCGCGATCGGCAGCTCTTCATTGGCGTGCGAAAGAGGCCCGACGCTTTGCGCGCCAGCGGCCATGCGCGTTAGCGCAACGCCCGAGGCCTGGCGATGCGACGCCGTCGCGTGCCCGTCAAGGAAGGCATGACCGGTCGCGGGTTGCAGGCCCACGGCAGCCAGCACGTCCCGCCAGGCTTCGGGGCGGTCGTCTTGCGCGTAGGACTCGCTCGTGAACGGCCGGAAGCTCATTGGATCGACCCAGATTGCCGTCGATCGAAGCAACCTCTGTGCCAGCCGCACGCGATCCTCCGTCGCCGCGACGGGCCGCAGATGAGGTTTGTTGGTCACGCGCTCATCCAGGAAACGGGCCGTCCTTCAAAGTGTTAGAGCCTGATACCGACATTCAGCACGATGCGTAGCCTGGATGGAGCCAACGGGTCGGCGCGAAGCGCCGCCCGATGACAGGCTCCGCGTAATCCGGGACCTCCGAGCCCGCTGTGACAGACCCGGATTGCGCTTCGCTCCATCCGGGCTACCCCGCATCAGTCGCACCGGAAGATGTTCTTGCGGATTGTGCCGTGGACGCCCCAATTGGCGTCGACCACCTGGGTGACACCAAAATCGGCGCCGACCGACAGCAGCGAGATCGCCTCGTCCTCGCTGAGGCCGTGCACGGTCATCAGGAACCGGCGGAGTTTTCTGAACGCATCGCGCATCGCACGGTCGAGGCTCGAGTGATTGGCAATCTCGGTTTGCGCGTCGGCGCCAAGCGCGGCGAGATAGTTCGGATAGGTGAAGCCGTAGAACGACCAGGCCTGATCGGTCTCCAGCATCGGATGGTCGAGGCCTTCGAGATTGGTGCCGGCGAGGTCGGCCTTGTTGTGCAGGATGAATTCGAAGTCGCCGGTGAGCGAGGTCTCGATCGCGGTGCCGCCGAGCTCGCTGTCGCCCTGCGCGGCATGGGGATCGCCGACGGAGAAATAGGCGCCGGGGACTGCGACCGGATAGAACATCCGCGCGCCCTTGCCGATGCGCCAGTCGTCGATGTTGCCCCCCGTGTAGCTCGGCGGGATCGAGCTGACGAAGTCGGCTTCCGATGGCGCAAGGCCCATGGTGCCGAAATGCAAGCGTGCGGGCACTTTCACGCTGGAGAGGATGTTCTCGCGCTTCCTGATGGTGGCGTGATCGACGCGGACGCCGGGATAGTCGATCATTGCGTGCACGATGCCGTCGGGATCGGTCTGCGGCGTCCAGACGTAGTTGTAGACCGCCTTGGCATACGGCTCGCCCGAGGTATCGAGCTCGAAGATGGTGACGACCTCGCGCGGCTTCGGCTCCTCGATCAAATCGTGATAATGAAAGCCCCAGTTCGCCGCGACGTTGGAGCCGAAGCAGCGGCCGGCATGGCAGGCACTGCAGCTCGGCCGCGGCCGGACGTCGAGGATGCGCACTTCAAGGATGTCGCCGGGTTCGGCGCCTTCGATCGCAACGGGACCAGTGAGGAGATGCACGCCGATCCCCTCGCCCGCGCCGCGGATGAAGGGGCCTTCGACCGGGCCGGAGCCGCGGCGCGCGACCGCCTTGTGCTCGCGCGTCCACTGGAACACGCTCTCGGCGCCGGGATCGCCGGCGATCATGCGCTCGTAATCGTCATTGGCGTGATGGGTCAGCGTCTCGATGGTGGCGCGATCGCCGGAGCGCAGCGTCAGGGCCGGGGCGACCGCCTTTGAGAAATAGCCCCAGTGGACGGTCTTTGGCGAAACCGGCAGCGTGAAATGCTTCATGTGGTGGCCTCTTCGGGGAACGCGGTCGCTGGTCTTGCGAGGCCGGACGGCAGGGTCATCGCACCGCCTCCGGAATCTTGTCGGCTTCCATCACGCTGAGGAAACGCGCGGTCAGCGGATTGCGCGGGTTGGTGAGCACCTCATGCGCCGGTCCCTCCTCGATGATGGTGCCGCCGCTCAAGAAAGCGACGCGGTCGGCGACCTCGTCGGCAAAGCGGATCTGGTGCGTCGAGATGATCATGGTCAGCCCGTCGTCGATGGCGAGGCGCCGGATTACCTCCAGCACCTCGTTGACGAGCTCGGGATCGAGCGCGGAGGTCGGCTCGTCCAGCAGCAGCACGCTCGGGTTCGGTGCGAGCGCCCGCGCGATCGCCACGCGCTGCTGCTGGCCGCCGGAGAGATGCCGCGGCAGCGCATCGGCGCGGTGTGTCAGGCCGACGCGCTCAAGCAGCTCGGCGGCGCGGCGGTCGGCATCGATCCTGGTCATGCCGTGGACCCAGCGCAGCGGTCCGGCAATGTTCTCCTTGGCCGAGAGGTGGGCGAACAGGTTGAACTGCTGGAACACCATGCCGACGCCGACGGTCGCCCGTTCGTTGGCGATGGCCCGCGGCGACAGCAGCTGGCCGTCGTCGTCAAAACCGAGGCGGCGGCCGCCGACGCGCACGGTGCCGGCGTCCCAGCTTTCGAGATGATTGATGCAGCGGAGCAGCGTGCTTTTGCCGGAGCCGCTCGGACCGAGCAGCGCGACCACCTCGCCGACGCGGACGGTGAGATCGAGCCCGCCGAGCACCTTTTGCGCGCCGTAGCTCTTGACGAGATCCTTGGTCTCGACCGCGATGTTGTTGCGCGCGATCGTCGCCGCGCGCCGGGTGCGCTCCTCGCGGGTCAAGGCCAGCGGCGGCGTCTCGGCAAGCTGCTCCGCCTGCGCGGGCCCGGCAGGCGCTTCCGCGGGATCAGGCCTGGCCGTGAGATCGACCCGGCGCCAGGGCAGATAGTCGGCGAGCTTGCGCTCGCGGCCTTTGGCGCGGTCGAGATCGAGCAGCCATTCGACGAACAGCTGGATGACGCTGATGGCAAAGGTCAGCACTAGGTAAAGCAGCCCGGAGGCGAAGAAGATCGAGAAGAAGTCGAAGGTCGAGGACGCGAGCTGGGTCGAGCGCAGCGTCAGTTCCTGGACCGCGACGACGGAGGCGAGCGAGGAATTCTTCAGCGCGCTGACGGCCTCGTTGCCGAAGGCCGGGATCATGGTGCGGATCGCCTGCGGCGCGATCACCCGCCACATCAGGACCCGGGGCGTCATGCCGAGCGCCTGGCCGGCCGTCACCTGTCCGCGATCGACCCCGAGCACGCCGGCGCGCAGCATCTCGGCGATGAACGGCGCCTCGTTGCAGGCGAGCGCGAGGCCGGCGGCCAGCACCGCCGGCAGCTTGATGCCGATATGCGGCAGCGCGTCGTAGGCAAACACCATCTGCAGGATCAGCGGCGTGCCGCGGAAGATCACGGTGTAGGCCCGGGCGATCGCCGCCAAGAGCCAGAAGCGGGACAGCTGCATCCCGGCGAGGATCAATCCGAGGATCAATCCGCCGCCGAGCCCGAGGGCGGTCACCTCGAGGGTAAGCTCGATGCCCTCGAGCAGATACGGCATGCTCAGGTAATGGAGGAACAGGGACATCAGTCAGCCGTCAGGATGTCCGGCTCCTTGAAGTTGTTCACGTCGAGCCCGTGCTTCTTCAGAAGCTCCATATGCGTGCCGGCCTTCTGCACCTCGATCAGCGCGGCGAGCACGGCGTCGCGGAATTTCGGCTTGTCCTTCGGGACGGCGATGCCGACCGAGTACGGGATCGTCACCGCGATCGCCTTCTCCAGCTTGTCCGGATAGGCCTTCACCGCGCTGTCGACGGTGTTGACGTCGTTGACATAGGTGTCGGCGCGGCCGGCGAGGATCGCCTGGATGCAGTTGGCGTTGTTGTCGTAGAGCTGGACGGTCGGCTCGGGCTTGCCGGCCTTCTTGCACTCCGGCATCAGCGCCTGGATCAGGGGCACCTCGACATAACCGGTGTTCTCGGCGGCAGCAGCACCACACATCGACATGTTGATGCCGTTGATGCCCTTCGGATTGCCCTTGGCGACCAGCACGCCGTCGAACACCTTCGAATAGGTGATGAAGTCGGCAGCCTTGGCACGTTCCTTGGTGGCGTAGATGTCGGAGATGACGATGTCGGCCTGGCCTGCGGCGAGCGTGGTCAGGAGTGCCGCGAACGTCACCGGCTTGTAGGTCAGCTTGAAGCCGAGGCATTCGCCGATGGCTTCGCCGAGATCGATGTCGAAGCCGATATATTTGCTGGGGTCCTTCGGGTCGATCGTCTCATAACCCGGCGTGTGCGGATTGATGGCGTTGACCAGCGTCTTGCCCTTCCAGTCCGGATATTTCTCCTGGAGCGCGGCGCAGGCGGCGGGCGCGGCGGCCTGCGCGCTCAGCGGTGCCGCGGCGACGAGGCCGAGAGCGATGGTGGCGCCGAGTGCGACCTTGCGCCATGGCAATGCGCGCGACATCCCCCGCCGCGTCTGGGGCAATACCCGTGTCTCCATCTCCAGCTCCTTCGAATTGTCATGGCACTGGCCATGTTCCAGATCTCGGGAGCGAGCCTAGGTGGAGTGCGGACAGGAAAGCTTGTCCGCGGGCGTACAAAAAATTGGATGGAGAGAGCCCGCGATTTGGGCAAGCGGCTGCACAAAAACTGTTCGCAGGCACGAAGCGCCGCCGGTGCGGGATTCCGAATTCGGGAGAACCAAATCATTCCAGACGACGCAGCAATTCGCGCGATCCGGGAATCATCTGGTCAGGCTATTTGACAGAGATATGACGGCTACCGACGGGGATGCGACGCTTTGCAGATGCATCTGCGGCCGGCTACCGAACCAGATCACCGCTTTCCACAGCCTATCCGCAGCATATCCACAGGGCGATTATGCCGGATTCGCGAGCCCCCACGAGCCACTTGCTGCGCACAAACTCACAGACTAGGACCGATCGACATTTATTGCATCCAGATCATTGCGGCTGCGAGATGGATGAAGCCGGTAAAGTTGGCGGTTCGCCTGTCATAACGGGTTGCCAAGCGTCGGAAGTGTTTGAGCCGGCAGAAGCAGCGCTCGATGCGGTTGCGCTGTTTGTAGGCGTCGGCGTCGTGCGGAATGATGATCCTGCGGGTGCGGTTTGACGGGATCACCGCCGTTGCGCCGATTTCCGCGATGATCGCACGCAGGGCGTTGCTGTCATAGGCTTTGTCGGCGAGCACTGCATCGCCGATCTGGCCATTGAGCAAGGCCGGAGCCTGGGTGATGTCATTGACCTGCCCAGCGGTGACGATGAAGCGGAGCGGACGGCCGAGCGCATCAGCCAGCATGTGGATCTTGGTGGTCAGTCCGCCTCGGGAACGCCCCAGCGCCTGATCTTTGGCCCCCCTTTTCCGCTCGCCGCCTGCTGGTGGGCGCGAACGATGGTGCTGTCGATCATCAGATACTGGTTGTCGCGATCGGCGGTCAGCGCAGCGAACACGCGCTCCCAGACGCCAGCATGGCACCAGCGGCTGAAGCGCTGATGCACCGTTTTCCACTTGCCGTACCGCTCCGGCAGGTCGCACCAGTGTGCACCCGACCGCAAAACCCACAGACATCCGTTGACGAACAGACGATTATCCGCAGCCGTACGTCCCGGGTCGCCAGCTTTCCCCGGCAGCAGTGGTGAGATCCTCGCCCATTGCGCCTCGGTCAGCTCATATCGCTTCGCCGCCATCATCCGCTCCGTGTCGAATCACGGAACTCTATGAATCAGCGATCAAACCACTTGGGAATCCCGAATGTCGATCGGGCCTAGGCCTAGG
>NZ_JBFULU010000068.1:0-29406 GCF_054049735.1 Bradyrhizobium sp. P5_C12 | reverse complement strand
CATGCACATTGCAAATTCATTCTGGTGTCCCGGCCGAGTCAATTCTTTTCAAAATTCGATATCGCTTCAAAATTACCCCGCGTCCTCAAAACGACGCGCGCATTCTCAAATCGCGCATCCATCCTAGAAAATTCGGCGTCGGCTTTCAACAAGTCTCGCAGCTCTCCCCGACAAAGTAAGGTTGACTGGTTAGGTTAAGGGCGAGCCGTTGTTGCGGCCGATTTTGCGGCTGTTATCAGAGCGGTCCGGTTCGCGATGGGCTGCCTGCAATCCGTGCTCACATAAGGTCACAGTTCATCGCAGCGCTCGAATCTTGTGAGTTCTGGGTCATGTCTTTCGATCGCAACTTCAAAACCGTCCATCCGCAATCGGGCTGGGCGGAGATCTGGCACCTCTGGACCGTGATCGTGCCGCGGCGCTCRATCAACGGGCAGCTCGTGTACGGCAAGGTCTGGCGCCGCCATGACGGCCGCGACTGGATCTACAAGAAGTTCACCGAGTACGACAGCGAGGAAGCGGCCTGAAGCCGCATCGCTGCCGTCCGGCGCAAGATCGCTGCCGTCCGGCGCGGGATCGCTGCCGTCCGGCGCGGGATCGCTGCCGCGGGCTCACGCGGCTTTCGCCGCCGCCGCAGGCTTGGCCGGCGGTGGCTTCAACGGCTTGTCCTGCCGCTTCGACCAGGAGATGTAGTAGGCCACCGTCGTCATGATCGCGATGCCGGCGATGCTGACGAAGAGCTGCGCAAACAGCGAGCCCGAGCTCATCGACAGCTCGAAATGGCCGACGAAGGACAGGAACACGCCGACGCAGAACACGGCGAGCGACTGCTGGCCGCACACGATCACCGGATCGAATATTTTCCACTCCAGGCCCGGCCAGTCCTTCGGCACGAAGCGGATCACCAGGATCACGATCACGACGAAGTGGATGAAGCGGTAGGGCGCGAGGTTGGTCTTGTCGTTGGGGTTGAAGGCCGAGAACAGCCATTGCGGGAACATGCCGCCGAGGGTCGGGAAGCGGCCGGCCATGGTCATGATCAGCGCGAACAAGAGATAGCCGAGACAGAGCCACAGCGTGATCGGTGAGTTGATCACCGCCCCCGAGCGCCGTGCCCCGCCCATCGCGCACCAGGCGCCGAACACGAACAGTACCTGCCAGCAATACGGATTGAAGTACCATTGTCCGGCCGGATAGGCGGTCAGATTCCAGCCGAACTGGCGCGCGGCCAGCCACAGGACGATGGACAGCGCCATCGTCAAATCGGGCTTGCGCAGCATGAACCACAGCACCGGCGGAAACAGGCCCATCAGCACGATGTAGAGCGGCAGCACATCGAGATTGAGCGGCTTGAAGCGCAGGAACAGGCCCTGGCGCAGCGTCTCGGTGGCGTTGTCGACGAGGCCGGCGACGTTGAACTCGTTGATCATGTCCGAATCGCCGAAGCGTAGCGCCAGATAGCTGATCGAGGCGATGTAGATCACGAACAGGATGATGTGGGCGACGTAGAGCTGCCAGACCCGCTTGGTGAGCCTCGTGGCGCCGACGAGGAAGCCCCGCTCCAGCATCATCCGCGCATAGACGAAGGAGGCGGTGTAGCCGGAGATGAAGACGAAGAGGTCCGCGGCGTCTGAAAAGCCGTAGTTGCGGGTCGTGATCCAGTTCACGACGTTGTCGGGGATATGGTCGAGGAAGATTGCCCAGTTCGCGACGCCGCGAAACAGGTCGAGCCTGAGGTCGCGGCCTTTCTCGGGAAGCGTGGCGCTGATGTTCAGGAAGGCCATGCGAGGAGAGCTTTCGGAGGGGACAGATAGGCTGATGTCAGCGGGGCAGCGCCGCCGGGCGGGAGCCCGGCGCGGAAGGCGGGTACGCAATTGTCACGGTGCAGCATAATGACTATACCCGTAGCGGGCACCCCCGGGGACCGGAATCACGATCAGTTCCCGAACGGTGTCTCTATACTATGCCCGCGGTTTCCACCAACTGCCACCGTGACGCATCGAAATCGAACGAAAAGACGAAGAGGCCCGGACCACCCATGACCGCACGCATTTTCAAGCCCGCCAAGAACGCGATGCAATCCGGCCGGTCCAAGACCAAGGAATGGCAGCTCGATTACGAGCCGGAGCAGCCGCGCGCGGTCGAGCCGCTGATGGGCTGGACGTCGTCCGGTGACATGAAGCAGCAGATCACGCTGCGCTTCCAAAGCAAGGACGAGGCGGTCGCCTATTGCGAGCGCAAGGGCATCGCCTACCAGGTGATCGAGCCGAAGGAATCGCTGCACCGGCAGGTTGCCTATGCCGACAATTTCTCGTTCCGCCGCGGCGAGCCCTGGACGCACTGAGGGGCGGCCCACACTCTATCATCTCGTCGGGCATCCACGTTTTGGGCGTCTCGTGAGATCGGCCTGCAAGGTTCGAGACGCCCGCTTTGGCGGGCTCCTCACCATGAGGGTCTGATATCTTGCCGCGAAACGTGACCTCATCCTGAGGGTCCGCCGGAGGCGGGTGTCTCGAAGGATGGGCCGCAGGCAAGCTTCCCGCCACGCTTTTCTAGCCTTGGGAAGCCTAAGGTGGTTGGCACCAATTCCGCCCCATGCTTCGCTGCCTCCCACGACAGGACCAGGGCGAGGTGGGGAATGGCCGGGCGTGACCAGCTCGACAGCGTCGATCTGAAGATACTCTCCGAGTTGCAACAGGACGGGCGGGTTCGCAACAACGAACTGGCGCTGCGTGTCGGCGTCTCCGCGCCGAACTGCCTGCGGCGGCTGAAATCGCTGTTCAGCCGCGGCGTGATCCGGGCGATCCGTGCCGTCATCGACGAGCGGCTGCTCGGCTACGAGGTGGTGTCGTTCGTCTCGATCCAGCTCGGCAGCCAGGCCCAGCCGGTGCTGGAGGCGTTCGAGAGCTCGATCGCCGCGATCCCGCGCATCCAGCAGTGCTGGCGGATTTCGGGCGACACTGACTATCTCCTGAAATGCGTTGCGCCGAGCGTGGAGAACATGCGCCAGCAGCTGCTGCATTTCGCCGCGATGCCTGATGTGAAGAACGTCCGCAGCTTCCCGGTGCTGGGTGTGGCCAAGGATGTGCCGCTGCCGTTGCAGGAGGTCGCCGCGGCGTCGGCGTAGGTTAGGGCAACCGCATATGACGCCAGAGCTTGGGGGCGCCTAAGCTTCCACAGCGTCATGGCCGGCATAGCCGTGCGAAGGACGGCGTCGCTTCCGCTCGCCTATGTCCCGGCCATCCACGTCCTTGCTGGGACGACGAAGAACGTGGATGCCCGGGACAAGCCCGGGCATGACGACGGGGCAGGGATTCACAAAAGCCGAATCAATGGCCGGCATTTAGTTTAGTTACTCACCTAACTGTGACATGTGATTTGCGAAGCCCTGCAATGCGCTGAATCGTGATTGTCGGTTCGGGCGCGTCGCCTAGATGCAAGGTGTGGACCTCAGCCTGCGTCGCATGCCGAGGACCCTTTTGTGGGACCCTGAAGCAGGAAAAGACAACATGACCTCGACTTCGAAGACGTTCGCAGTTTCCGCTGCGACGCTGTTTGCGTCTGCGTTTTTGGTTCTGACGGCACCGGTTGCGAAGGCAGACGACTTCTGCATCACCAACGGTGCCCAGGCCGCCCATGGTTGCGGCTTTCCGACCATGGAAGCCTGCCGTCAAGCGGCCGGCGGCATCGGCGGCTCGTGCTCGCAGGCCGGCGGCGCGAAGAGCGCCAACGACTCCCTCGCTTATCAGCCGAAGCAGACGCAGTCGCGCACCAAGCTTCGCGCGGGCGCGCAGGCCAAGTCGAACTAATTGCTGAAATCGAGACCGGTTTCGACATGTTGCGGCCTCCGGGATTCATCTCGGGGGCCGTAAACTTATGAGAACGAGGCGACAGCTCGGGCTTGTACGCCTCAACGATACCTGCCGCGAAACTCGCGCGGCGAGGTGCCGGTCCAGGTGCGGAAGGCGCGGGAAAAGCTCTTTTCGTTGCGGAAGCCCGCGATCTCCGCGATCCGCTTGATCGGCACCCGGCCGCGCATCAATTCCTGCTTGGCGAGCTCGAATTTCGCCTCTTCCTTGAGATCGCGCAGCGAGGTCGCTTCCTCGCGCAGGCGCCGATGCATGGTGCGGGTGGAGAGCGCCAGCTCGCTCGCGACGTCCTCGGCGCCGAGACTACGTCCGCGCGCTGTGCGAAGCACGCGGCGAACGCGCTCGACCAGCAGCCGGTCGCGCCGATAGGGCAGCACGGTCAGCCGCAACGCGCCCTTGAGCATGCTGTCGAGGTCTGCCGGACTGCGGGTGAGCGGCAGCGAGAGATAATGCTGGTCGAAGACGATGCCGGCGCGATCGGCGCCGAAGCCGACGGTCTTGCAGAAGATGGTCGGATAGACCGAGACATGGTGCGGCTCGGGAAAGGGAAATTCGGCTGCGCGGAGTGCGATCGCGGAATCGACCGCCCAGCATGAAAAGCCGAGCACGTAGCGGAGCAGGGTGACCAGGCAGAACTCGCGCAAGGCCCCGAGGTCGCGCTGCTCGCGAATGGAGATGACCGCGGTCTCCCCGCTGACGGTGAGCTCGAACAGGACGTCCTCGGTCAGCAGACGGTGATGCCGGCACCAGCGTTTTAGCGCGACTTCGAGCGTCGGGGCTGTGATCGAGGCGCGGCACAGCATGCCATAGGAGCCCCAGGGCAGCCGGCGCGAGAACCAGCCGAGCGCCTCGTCGTCGAGCTCGCGCATGGCATGGCCCGCGAGCGCCTCGAACTGGGCCGCGGTCACCCGCCCGTCCGTCGATTTGACCAGGTCCGCCGTGAGCTGCCCCTTGGCCAGGGCCTCGGCCGGATCGTGGCCGTACCGGGCGTATGCAGCGACCACGCCGCGGACGAACGCGGCAGGGGTCATGGCGCGGCGGGGCGTCGCGGTTGCGGCTAGAAAGGCCATGGAAAATCCTCGCCAAACTTGGCGGAAAATGCAACCTTTTAGACCGAAGCGGCGCCGGCGCGGGGGTAGGTTCGGCCCGATAAGAACGGAGGAATCGCCTTGAACATCCCGAGCATCGATTTCGATCTGGGCGAAGACATCAGCATGCTGCGCGACACCGTGCGCGCCTTCGTGGAGGCCGAGGTCGCGCCGCGCGCGGCCGAGGTCGAGAAGGCCAATCTGTTCCCGGCCGACCTCTGGAAGCGCTTCGGCGATCTCGGCCTGCTCGGCATGACGGCGCCGGAGCAATATGGCGGCTCCAACATGGGCTATCTCGCCCACATCGTCGCCATGGAGGAGATTTCGCGCGGCTCGGCCGCGGTCGGGCTGTCCTACGGCGCCCATTCCAACCTCTGCGTCAACCAGATCCGCCGCAACGGCAACGACGCGCAGCGGCAGCGCTATTTGCCGAAGCTGATCTCCGGCGCGTATGTCGGCGCGCTCGCGATGTCAGAGCCGGGCGCCGGCTCCGACGTCGTCTCGATGAAGCTGCGCGCCGACAAGCGCGGCGACCGCTACGTGCTCAACGGCTCAAAGATGTGGATCACCAATGGCGGCGACGCCGACGTGCTGGTCGTCTACGCCAAGACCGATCCGGAGGCCGGCCCGCGCGGCATGACCGCCTTCCTCATCGAGAAGGGTTTCAAGGGCTTCACCCACGGCCAGCATCTCGACAAGCTCGGCATGCGCGGCTCCAACACCTATCCCTTGTTCTTCGACGACTGCGAGGTGCCGGCAGAGAACGTGCTGGGCGGCGTGGGCGAGGGCGTCAAGGTGCTGATGTCCGGCCTCGACTATGAGCGCGCGGTGCTCTCCGGCGGCCCGCTCGGCATCATGGCGGCCTGCATGGACGCGGTCGTGCCCTACATGCATGAGCGCAAGCAGTTCGGCCAGCCGATCGGCGACTTCCAGCTGATGCAGGGCAAGCTCGCCGACATGTATTCGACCTGGCAGGCCACGCGCGCCTATGTCTACGCAGTGGGGAAAGCCTGCGACCGTGCCAACCACGCACGCAGCCTGCGCAAGGATGCCGCCGCGGCGATCCTCTATTCCGCCGAGAAGGCGACGTGGATGGCGGGCGAGGCGATCCAGGCGCTTGGCGGCGTCGGCTACACCACCGAGTTTCCGGTCGGACGTCTGTGGCGCGATGCAAAGCTCTACGAGATCGGCGCCGGCACCTCGGAGGTCCGCCGCATGCTGATCGGCCGCGAGCTGATGGCGGAAACGGCTTAAGCCTTCACACGATTGGAATTGCCGCGAAATGGGTCCACCCTGTTCGCGGCCTCTCACCACGTCACCACAAACGCGGGACCACATGCCGCTCCATTCCAGCATCGATCCGTCCTCATCAGATTTTGCGCGCAACTCCGAAGCCATGCGCGGGCTCGTGTCCGACTTGCGCGAAAAACTCAGCCAGGTCGCCGGCGGTGGCGGCGAGGTCTCGCGCAACCGCCACACCGCGCGCGGCAAGATGCTGGCGCGCGAGCGCGTCGATCTGCTGGTCGATCCCGGCACCTCGTTCCTGGAGCTGTCGCCGCTTGCAGCCTACGGCCTCTATGGCGGCGACGTGCATTCGGCGAGCGTCATTACGGGGGTGGGGCGCATCGCGGGCCGCGAATGCGTGATCGTGGCCAACGATGCCACCATCAAGGGCGGCACCTATTACCCGATGACCGTGAAGAAGCATCTGCGCGCGCAGGACGTGGCGCGGCAGAACAATCTGCCCTGCGTCTACATGGTCGATTCCGGCGGCGCCTTCCTGCCGCTCCAGGACGAGATCTTTCCGGACGAGCGGCACTTTGGCCGCATCTTCTATAACCAGGCGCAGATGTCATCGCAGGGCATCCCGCAGATCGCGATCGTGATGGGCTCCTGCACCGCCGGCGGCGCCTATGTGCCGGCGATGTCGGATGAGAGCATCATCGTGCGCAATCAAGGCACCATCTTCCTCGGCGGCCCGCCGCTGGTGAAAGCGGCGACCGGCGAAGTCGTGACCGCGGAGGAGCTCGGCGGCGCCGACGTGCATTCGCGCCAATCCGGCGTCACCGATCACTATGCCCAGAACGACGCCCATGCGATCGGCATCGCCCGGCGCATCGTCGGCACGCTCAAACCGTTAGCGCGGCCGAACCTCAATATGCATCCGCCGCGCGATCCGCTGTTTGCCGCGGAGGAGATCTACGGCGTGGTGCCCGTCGACGGCAGAAAACCGTTCGATGTCCGCGACATCATCGCCCGCATCGTCGACGGCTCGGAGTTCGACGAATTCAAGAAGCTCTACGGCACCACGCTGGTCTGCGGCTTCGCCCATATCTGGGGTTTTCCGGTCGGCATCATCGCCAACAACGGCATCCTGTTCAGCGAGAGCTCGCTGAAGGGGGCGCATTTCATCGAGCTGTGCTGCCAGCGTGGCATTCCGCTGGTGTTCCTGCAGAACATCACCGGCTTCATGGTCGGCAAGAAATACGAGGCCGGCGGCATCGCGCGCGACGGCGCCAAGCTCGTCACCGCGGTTGCGACCGCCTCGGTGCCGAAATTCACCGTCGTCATCGGCGGCTCCTACGGCGCCGGCAATTACGGCATGTGCGGCCGCGCCTACTCACCGCGCTTCCTGTGGATGTGGCCGAACGCGCGCATCTCGGTGATGGGCGGCGAGCAGGCTTCGATGGTGCTGAGCCAGGTCCGGCGCGACAATATCGAGGCCAAGGGCGATAGCTGGTCGAAGGAAGACGAAGAGACATTCCGCAGCCCGATCCGCGCGCAATATGAGAGCCAGGGGCATCCTTATTATGCGACCGCGCGCCTGTGGGACGACGGCGTGATCGACCCGGCCGACACACGGCTGGTGCTCGGGCTTGGCCTCTCGGCGGCGTCGAATGCGCCGATCGAGCCGACGAAATTCGGCCTGTTCAGGATGTGATGCGATGGACCGCTCAAAGCTCTACCGGCGTTTTCGCACGCTCCTGATCGCCAACCGCGGCGAGATCGCCTGCCGCGTCATCCGCACCGCCCGCGCCATGGGCCTGCGCACGGTCGCGGTCTATTCCGAGGCCGACCGTGACGCGATGCATGTCGCGCTCGCCGACGAGGCCGTGCTGCTGGGGCCGGCGCGGGCCCGCGACAGCTATCTCAACGTCGAGCGGCTGATCGAGGCCGCGCGCAAGACCGGCGCGGAGGCCGTGCATCCCGGCTACGGCTTCCTGTCGGAGAATGCCGAGTTTGCGCATGCCTGCCTCGATGCGGGGCTGGTCTTCGTGGGGCCGACCGCCGGAATGATGACGGCGATGGGCTCGAAGTCCGGCTCGAAAGCGCTGATGGAGAAGGCCGGCGTGCCGCTGGTGCCCGGCTATCACGGCGAGGCCCAGGACGAGGTGACGCTGTCGAAGGCGGCCGGCAAGATCGGGTTTCCCGTGCTGGTCAAGGCGTCTGCCGGCGGCGGTGGCCGCGGCATGCGTATCGTGCGCTCGGCGGCCGAGCTTGGGCCGGCGATCGTCAGCGCCAAGCGCGAGGCCAAGGCCGCGTTCGGCGACGATCGCATGCTGATCGAGAAATATGTCGACAATCCCCGCCACATCGAGGTGCAGGTGATCGGCGACAGCCACGGCAATCTGCTCTCGCTGTTCGAGCGCGAATGCACGTTGCAGCGCCGGCACCAGAAGGTGATCGAGGAGGCGCCGTCGCCGACGCTGAACCCCGCGCAGCGCGAAACCGTCTGCGCCGCCGCGCGAAAAGCGGCGGGCGCCGTCGACTATGTCGGTGCCGGCACCATCGAGTTCGTCTCCGACGGCAAGGACGTGTTCTTCATCGAGATGAACACGCGCCTTCAGGTCGAGCATCCCGTGACCGAGCTGATCACCGGCATCGACCTGGTCGAGTGGCAGCTGCGCGTCGCCTTCGGCGAGGCGCTGCCGCTGAAGCAGGACGAGATCCGCCTCAACGGCCACGCCGTCGAGGCGCGTGTCTACGCCGAAAATCCGACCAAGAACTTCATGCCGTCGGTCGGCAAGATATCGACCTGGCGCCTGCCGGCCGAGACCGGCGGCCTGCGCATCGATGCCGGCTATCGCGAGGGCGATAGCGTCTCGCCCTATTACGATGCGATGCTCGCCAAGATGATCGCGTGGGCGCCGACGCGTGACGTCGCAATCGAGCGGCTGAACCGTGGGCTGGAAGAGTCCGACGTCCGCGGCATCGTCACCAACATCCCGTTCCTGTCGGCGCTGGTGACGCACCCAAAAGTGCGGGCCAACGCGATCGACACCGGCTTCATCGAGCGTGAACTGGCGGTCCTGACACCGGCTGCGGCAGCGCCCGGCGAGCTCGAGCTGTGCGCGGCGGTTGCCGCTGTTATCAACGACGAGCGCAAGGCTGCCCGGGTGAACGCGAATTCGCCGTGGCAGACGTTTGGCTGGATGCCGGTCGGCCGCCGCCAGCGCAGTTTTGCCTTCCGCGTCGGACACGGCATCGGACATGGGCCCGAGCAGAAGATCATGCTGAACTACGGCAGCGGCCCGTCGACGCTGCTGATCGGCGAACGCGAGCTGGCGTTCGCGATTGTCCCGCGGGACGGTGGCTTCGATCTGACGCTTGATGGTGTCAAGTCACAGGTCGCGGCTGTCATCGACGGCCATGAGCTTTACTTGCGCACCCGCAACGGCCGCTTCGACCTGCATTGGGTCGATCCGTTCGGCGGCGAGACCGAGGAGCAGGCCGGCGAGGACAAGATCGCGGCACCGCTGCCGGGCACGGTCGTCGCCGTGCTGGCGGAGGAGGGCGCCACGCTCGAGAAGGGCGCGCCGATCCTGACGCTGGAGGTGATGAAGATGGAGCAGACGCTGCGCGCGCCCTATGCCGGCGTGCTGAAGTCGATCAAATGCAAGGTCGGCGACATCGTCCAGGAAGGCGTCGAGCTCGCCGTGGTCGAGCCGTCGGGCGAGTGAGAGTGACATGAGCGACCAGGTCCGCATCATCGAAATGGGGCCACGCGACGGCCTCCAGAACGAGAAGACGCCTGTGAGCGTCGAGGCCCGCATCGCCTTCGTCGAGGCGCTGGTCGTAGCCGGCCTCACCACCGTCGAGGTCGGGGCCTTCGTCTCGCCCAAGGCGATCCCGCAGATGGCGAGCTCCGATGCCGTGCTGCGCGGCGTTGCCCACGTGAAGGGCGCCGAATTCCACGTGCTGGTGCCGAACGAGAAGGGCTATGACGCCGCACGCGCGGCGGGCGCGCAGGTCGTCTCGGTGTTCGCCGCGGCGTCCGAGGGCTTTTCGCGGGCCAACATCAACTGCACGGTCGCGGAGTCGATCGAGCGGTTCAAGCCGGTGCTGGTACGCGCCAAGGCCGACGGCGTCAGGGTGCGCGGCTATATTTCCTGCGTGCTGGGCTGTCCGTTCGACGGCGAGATCAAGCCCAAGGCCGTGGCGGATCTGGCGAAGACGCTGTGGGATCTCGGCTGCTACGAAATCTCGCTCGGCGATACCATCGGCGTCGGCACGCCGGTCAAGGCGAAGGAGATGCTGCGGGCCGTTGTCGCCAACATCCCCGCGGCCCATCTCGCGATGCATTTCCACGACACCTACGGCCAAGCGCTCACCAATCTCTATGCCGGCATGGAGGAGGGCGTCCGCGTCATCGATGCCGCCGCCGGCGGTCTCGGCGGCTGTCCCTACGCACCGGGCGCGACCGGCAATGTCGCGACCGAGGATGTCGTCTACATGCTCGAGGGCATGGGCGTCAGGACTGGCGTCGACATGGACAAGCTTCTGGCGGCCACGAACGAGATCAGCGGCGTGCTGGGCAAGCCGCCCGTGAGCCGCGTGGCGTCCGCGCTGAACGCGAAGAAGAAGCGGGCCACTTCGTAGGGTGGGCAAAGGCGCATAGCGCCGTGCCCACCATCTCTCCGCGATCGTTTTTGGAAATGGTGGGCACGCTTTCGCTTTGCCCACCCTACGCAATGCACGCTTACGCCGCCTTCAGCCCGACATCCGGCAAACGCGGCCGGTTCTTGAGCGCCTTGACCATCATGGCCTCGACCTCGGCCTTTTCCTGCGGCAGTAGCGCCAGCCGCGGCGGGCGGGTCAGCGCGGTGCCGCGGCCCATGATGTGCTCGCACAGCTTGATGCACTGGACGAGGTCCGGGCGCGCGTCGAGATGCAAGAGCGGCATGAACCATTCGTAGAGCGGCATCGCCTCGGCAAAGCGCCCCGCTTTGGCAAGCCGGAACAGCGTCTCGCCTTCGCGCGGAAAGGCGTTCGACATGCCGGAGACCCAGCCCACCGCGCCCATGGCGACGCTCTCGACGATGACGTCGTCCAGGCCTGCGAACAGCACGAAGCGGTCGCCGACCATGTTGCGGGTGTCGATGAAGCGCCGCGTGTCGCCGGAGGAATCCTTGAAGCAGACCACGGTCTCGACGTCGGCGAGCGAGGCGAGGATATCCGGCGTGACGTCGTTCTTGTAGATCGGCGGATTGTTGTAGAGCATCACCGGCAGGTCGGTCGCGGTGGCAACGGCGCGGAAATGCGCGGCGGTCTCGTGCGGCTTCGACGAATAGACCAGGGCCGGCATCACCATCACGCCGTCGATGCCGACACGTGCGGCTTCTTTCGCCGTCTCGACCGCGAAGGCCGTGGTGAATTCGGCGATGCCGCACAGCACGGGCACGCGCCCGGCGGCGACCGACTTCGCCGTTTCCATGATCGCGACCTTCTCCTTGCGCTCCAGCGAGGTGTTCTCGCCGACGGAGCCACAGACGATCAGGCCGGAGACGCCGTCGCGGATCAGCCCGTCCATCACCTTCGCGGTCGCATCGATGTCGAGCGAGAGATCGTCATGGAATTGCGTGGTGACGGCCGGGAAAACGCCTTGCCAGGAAATGCGGGGGCTCATGAGTTCACTCCAAGTGTATTGCCGGCGGGGGGCTGGCGCCGCCGGGTGCTGTGAAGACGATGACGGATGGGATCAGAGCGTCGCGCCGACCTTGCGCAATTCGGCCAGCACCGGCGCCTTGGGCAGCCAGATCTTGTCGAACTCGGCAATGACCGCCTCGGTATCGCCGGCCGGCACCTGCCGGATCGGGATCGGCGCATTGCGGAAGTTCTCGATCAGGGCGGGCTCGTTGGAGGCCAACTCGTCGATCTGCGCGTCGAGCGTCGATTTGACGGTCTTGGCGATCAGCTCGCGGTCGGCTGCGGGGAGCGTCTGCCAGACCCGGCCCGAGACGACCGCCGCCATTGGCATGAAGACGGCGTTCATCTGGAGGATGACCTTCGAGACCTTGTCGAAGCGCTGGTTCCAGGAGAATTCGAGATCGGCCTCCAGACCGTCGACCTGGCCATTGGCCATCGCGTCGAACACCTGCGGCGTCGGGATCGGCGTCGGCGCGGCACCCAGCGAGGAATAGAAGTCGCGATAGACCGGCGTCGGGTTGATGCGCAGCTTCATGCCCTTGATGTCGGCCAGCGAATTCAGGTCCTTGGACGAGAATACCGCGCGCATGCCGGTGATGCCCCAGCCGAGCCCGATCGTGCCGGTCTCCTGCGGCAGCACCTCGAACAGCTTGATCGCCGCCGGATGCCGCACGAACTTCGCGACCGCAGGCGTCGAGCGGACGATGTAGGGCGCGTTGATCGCGGCGATGTGCGGCACGCGCGAGCCGAGCTCGGCGGCCTGGATGAAGCCCATGTCGAGCGCGCCCGACTGCAATTGCTGCATCATCGCGGGCTCGTTGCCGAGCTGGCCGGAGTGGAACACGGTCAGGGTCAGGCGGCCGCTGGTCGCGGCCTTGAGCTCGTCACCGAACTTGATGGCGGCCTTGTTCCAGGAATGGCCGTTCGGCGTGATCAGGCCGAGGCGGAATTCCTTGGCCTGGGCGAGCGCAAGCGAGGGTGCGAACACCGATGCGGCGGCACTGGCGGCGAGAAAGCGGCGGCGTGAAAGCGGCATGGTCGGGCTCCTTTTGGATGGGCCTATTTGATGAGGATCAGGGAGAGCGAGGGATAGAGCGAGAGCAGCACCAGCAGGACACAGGAGATGACGAAGAAGGGCAGCGTCACCATGAACATTTTGCCGGGCTTGGCGCCGGTGACGGCGGCCGCGACGAAGAAGCAGAGCCCGACCGGCGGCGACAGCAGGCCGAGCACCAGGTTGATCACCACGACGACGCCGAAATGCCGGGGATCGATGTGATAGACGTCGGTCGCGACCGGCAGCAGGATCGGCACCGTCATGATCAGCCCGGCGATCACCGTGCCGATCACCAGCAGGATCACGTTGCAGATCAGCATGAAGCTGATCGGGTCCTTGGCGGCCGACTGGATCCAGCCGGCGGTTTCCTGCGGCACCTTGCCGAAGATCAGCACCCAGGAGAACACGGCTGCGGCGGCGACGAGGAACAGCACGATCGCCGAATAGATGCCGCTGCGCAGCATCATCTGCGGCAGCTGGGAGAACTCGAACTCCTTGGTCCAGTATTTCCCAACGAGTGCCGCGGCGACCGCGCCGACAGCGGCGGATTCCGTCGCGTTGGCGAGGCCGCTCAAGATGGTGCCGACGATGACGATCGGGATCAGCAGCGTCGGCGAGGTCCGCACGATCGTCATGACGCGCTGGCGCGGCGTCTGATAGTCGGCGCGGGGATAGTTGTAGATGTATCCCATCAGCGCGATGACGAGGCAGAACATCACGGTGAGGATGACGCCCGGCACGATGCCGGCGATCAGCATGTCGCTGACCGAGACCTGCGCGAGCACGCTGTAGACCACGAACATCACCGAGGGCGGGATGATCGGACCGAGCATGCCGCCATAGGCGGTCAGTCCCGCCGCGAAGGTCTTGTCGTAGCCCTTCTTCTCCATCTCCGGCACCATGATCTGGGCCATGATCGCGACCTGCGCGGTGGCGGATCCCAGGATCGAGGAGATGAACATGTTGGCGAGGATGTTGACGTAGGCGAGCCCGCCCTTGAGCGAGCCGACGAAGGCCATCGCCATGTCGACGATGCGCCTTGTGATGCCGCCGCCGTTCATGATCTCGCCGATCAGGATGAAGAGCGGAATGGCGATCAGGCCGTAGCTGTCGACGCCGCCGAACAGCTGGAGCGGATAGGACTGGAACAGCACCGGGTTGCCGGATGCGGCGATGTAGACGAGGCCGGCGAGGCACAGGCAGAGGCCGATCGGCACGCCGACCAGCATGATCGCGACGAAGGCTGCCGAGGTGATCATCAGTTGACCCCGTCAAGCTCGGAGAGCGCAAAGCCCTTTGGCGGCGTCCGCGGCACCAGTTCGAGATCTTCCAGGAGGTTGGCGAGGCCATGCACGGTCATCGACACCGCGAAGATCGGCAGCGTCAGATAGAGGACCCAGGTCGGCCAGTTCAGCGTCTGGGTGTGCTCGGTGTAGAGGAAGTTGAAGGTGTCGGCGGCGAGCTTGCGCCCGTCGAAACCGGCCCGGGCCAATCCGATCGGATCCATCCAGAGCACGCAGGTGACGATCAGGGCGATGCCGAATACGACGACGAGGCCGGTCGAGATCACCTTCGCGATCTTCTGGTGGCGGGGCGAAAGACGTTCCGTCAGCATCGTGACCGCGAAGTCGAGCCGCAGCCGCGTCATCGCCGAGGCGCCGATGAAGGTCAGCCAGACCACGCAATAGACCGCGGACTCGTCGATCCAGTAGATCGGGAAGTGCGAGTAGCGGGTCACGACGTTCACCAGGATCAGGCCGGTGAGCAGGTACATCAGGCCCATCAGCGCGATCCGCTCGCAGGCGAGCAGGGCACTGGAGGCGCGGACGACCGTGCGTCGGACGCTGAACGCGCGCGTGGTCGGCATCGTCTGCTCGATCATGGAGAGGCCCCAACCCCGAAATTTGTCGTGCTATCGCCGAATGTATAATTTATACATTTTGGGTGTCAAACGGAGATTGCGGTCAATTCGGCGGCAGGACGCGCTTTTGCTGGGCACCGGCTTTTGCTGGCGCCCTAGCTTTTGTTAGGTCCTTCAGCATGCAAGAGAGGGACCGCTTCGGCCGATGAGTCGGAAAGGACAAGAGAAGGTCAGATGAAACAGCCTCTGAAGCATCGCACGCTGTCGGCTGCGATCGTCGACCAGCTCCGGCAGGCGATCCTCGACGGCACCTATCCGGCCGGCTCGCAGCTGCGCCAGGACGCGCTTGGCGACACCTATGGCGTCAGCCGCATCCCTGTTCGCGAAGCGCTATTCCAGCTCGAGGCCGAAGGGCTGGTGCGGATCGTGCCGCAGAAGGGCGCGATCGTCTCCGAGCTGTCGCTGGACGAGATCAACGACGTGTTCGACCTGCGCTGCATCCTGGAGCCAAGGCTGCTGGCGCAGTCGGCGCCGCATTTCTCCGCGGACGATTTCGATGCGCTGGACGACATCCACAGGCAATTCGAGAAGGCAATCAAGGCGAAGAATGTCAGCGACTGGGGGCAGCTCAATGCCGACTTCCATCTGGCGCTCTATATGCACGCCCCGCAGCCGCGCACCCGTGCGATCGTGCTCTCGCTGCTCCAGACCAGCGACCGCTACACGCGCCTCCAGCTCTCCAACACCAAGGCGATGGGGACGGCCGAGAAGGAGCACGCCCATCTGATCGCGCTCTGCCGCGCGCAGAAGGTCGAGGAAGCCTGCCGATTTCTGGAACGGCACATCGAAGCCGTGCGCAAGGACCTGTTGCAGGTCGTGGCCGGCAGCACGATCGCGCCGAAGGGGCGGCGCAAGCCGTAATCGTAGGGCGGGTTAGCCGAAGGCGTAACCCACCACTGTGTGTCTCCGCGGAAGCAGACGAGGTGGGTTACGCCTCTCGGGCTGCGCTTCGCGTATCCGCGCGGCTAACCCACCCTACGAACTTGCCCCTCTTCAATGCGAGAACCAGAACATAAACGCGCATTCAGACGCCAAGGCAAAGGCCGACAGGTATACGACCGTCGAGTCTCTCAGCCACTTCCGTCGGTTCTTGAGATAGGAGACGTAGATGAAGAATACCGGCCCAATCAGCAGCCAGATCGGCCACGTGTAGAACAGTGCAACCGCCAGCCCTGCGAAAAGCGCGAACGGCTGCAACTCCACAATCGCATAGATGGCGAATGGAAGCGCCGGCGCGACGACGTAGGCCAGCGTTCCGAACATCACCGATATCGGCCATACGGAAATCACCTGGGGCCGCCAGCCGCGACGTTTGATGAGACGTGTGAATGCGACGCCCGCCAATGTGCCGAGGATAAACGGCGTGAACAGGACGAGGGCAAGAATGAGATAGCCGCCGATGCCTGGACCGCCTTGCGCCAACGACTCCTCCCATCACCTGCTCCCGTCCGGCCCCATCACGAGATCCGGCAGCGCGATCGCGCCGCGCGCGCGGCGAAAAGAGTGAGTGGCAATCGCAGGGAGGGTTAGATAAGCCGCCCTACGGTGCTGTCGAGGGCGCCGTCGCACGCGGCCTCACCACGCGTAGCGCACGGTGCCCTTGCCGGCGTAGCTGCGGGTGACGTCGGAGAACTGGCCCTCGAAGGTGGCGGCGAGCGACAGACCGCTTGCGAGCTTCACTTCCGCCGACGCGGTGGTCAGCGCCGCGTCGTGCGCCTGCGCGGCGCCGTTGACGACGAAGGATGAGCCGGGCAGCGCCTGGAAGGTCGCGGCGACGTTGCGGTCGGCGTTGAAGTCGTGGGCCCAAGCGGCGCGTCCCCGCAGCGTGACGATCGCGTCGTTGAACGCGAACGACTTGTCGGTGCGCAGGCCGAACTCGCTGCGGATGTCGGTGACGGTCTTCGAAGCGTAGCTCAGGGCGAAGGTGTTGTTGCCCGTGATCGCCTGCTCTGCATAGGCCGGCAGATCGAAGGTGGTGAACTGGCCCGCCGCATAGGGCGTGACGCCGACGCCACCGGTCCACGGCGCGACGAAGCGGTAGCCGCCTTCGAGTCGGCCGGAATACGCGTTGGCGTTGAAGCGCGCCTGAAGATGATCGGTGCCGGCAATGGTGACGTTGCGATCGGTGGTGATATCCTGCCAGCCATAGGCCAGCGCGCCGGTGACATAGGTCGGGCCAATATTGTGCCGCACGAAGGCGCCAGCCTGGAACAGGTCGGAGCGGCCGGTGCCGCCATTCGCCACCGAGAAGTTGGTGCCGCCTCCGGCGAGCGCAAAGCCAGCCACGGTGTACGGCGAGAACCAGTAGTCGACGCCGGCCGCAGCGCCGGCGATGCGGCTGGTGGTGGTGCCGGAGCCGAGTGTCCCGTTGCCGTCGGTGGTTTGCGTGCCGCCGAAACCCGATGCCCACACGCTCCAGCGCGGCTCATACACCTGCGCCAGCGGCGCCTTGCGATAGATGGCGGCGTAAGCGTCGCGCTCGGCGCCCGAGCGCTTGCGGCCGCCCGAAGCATAGCCGAGCGCATCGCTGTCGTCAGCCGCATAGCCCGTCGCTCCACCGGGCGATGCACCGGAATGGCGCCCGGCCACGAACGGATCGGTCAGCACGCCCATGAAAAGGTTCATCGCATCGAAGGTGGTCTGCTGCGCGCCGGTGGCCGTCTCGCCTGAGGCCTGCGTCAGCGCGTTGAGCAGGGGATCGCCCGACAGCGCGAACAAGGCATTGAAGCCGGCCGGCGTGGTGCCGCCGCCGGCCAGCGCAGTGTCGATTCCGGCTGCGACATTCTTCTGATTGATGGAGGCATAACCGAGCAGCGCCGGCGACAGCAGTCCGGGATCAAGCGTCAGCAGTACATCGTTGCCGACATAGCTCAGCCGCGCGTTGCGGGCGAAATTGCTGGACGTGAGGAAGTCCGCACCGGAGAAGGTGCCATTCACGGTGCCCGCGGTCAGGATGGTGTAGGTCGTGGTCGCCGACAGCCGCGCCAGCGGATCCACCACCACCTTGCCGGCGAGATTGGCCGTGTTGGTGACGATGGTCTTGTCGGCGCTGACGCCGGACACCTGCACCAGGTAGGTCGATGCCGCTGTCAATGTCAGGCTGCTCGCCGTCAGCGTGCCGATCGAATTGCCGGGCGCCAGCGTGCCGCCATTGATGGTGGTATCGCCGACGATGCCGTTGCCGCCGAGTGTGCCGCCCGCGTTCACCGTGAGGCTCGCCGCCGAGGAGAGATCGCCATTGACGCTGAGCGTCCCGCCATTGACGTTAACCGCGCCGGCAAATGTGCTGGTGCCGGTGAGCGTCCACACCGAGCTGTCGATCTTGTTGAAGGTGCCGAAGCCCCGATACTGCGCGGCGGCGTCGAGCTGCGAGACGTCGAAGCTTGCCGTCCCGGTGCCGCCGAGCTGGAACGTGTCGCTGCCGCCGCCAAGCACAAGGCCTGAGATGACCGAGCCCGGCGCCAGCGTCAGCGTGTTGCCGGTGCCGGTGAACTGGATCGCATTGGTGCCACCGCTGATCGTGCCGGCGTTGAACACTGACGAGCCGCCGACACCGCCGACCGCAAAAATTCCGTTCACGCCGCCGCTGATGCTGCCACCGGCATTGTTGGTCACTGTCGCGTAGGTTGCGGCATTGATGCCATAAAGGCCGGTGCCGGTGATGCTGCCGGAATTGATGACGGTGGAGGACCCATTGATCGACCAGGTCCCGGTCCCGCCGCTGCTGATGGAGGCGCCAGCGTTGTTGGTGACGGTCAGATCGGTCTTGCTAACCACGCCGGTGATCAAAGTCCCTGTGATGCTGCCGGAATTGGTGATGTTGGTCGCCCCGGTGCCGGCAAGAACTCCGTACAGGTGGCCGGTGATGCTGCCCCCTGCATTGTTGATCACTGTCGCGTCGGTGTTGGCGAAAATGCCGTAGTTGATCGTGCCGGTGATGCTGCCGGAATTGGTGACGTTGGCAGAGCCGGTGAGGGTGTTAACGCCGGAATCGCCGCCGGCGATGCTGGCGCCGACATTGTTGGTCACCGCCACGCTTTGAGCGGAAATGCCGAAGCCGCTGCCGGAGATGGTGCCGGAGTTGGTGAGATCTATGGAGCCGCTGTTCGCAAGAATGCCGAACTTCCCGCCGCTGATGATGCCGCCTGTGGTGTTGACCACCGTTGCGCCGTCCTCGGCACTGATGGCGGCACTGACGCCGGCCGGCAACAGCGTGGTGATGCTGCCGGAATTGGTGATGTTGGCGGTGGCGAGGGCACGAATTCCGTACTGTCTGCCGGTGATGCTCGCACCGGCATTGTTGGTCACCGTCACGGTGCCGGCAGAGATGCCATCAACGAGTGGGCTGCTAATGCTGCCGGAATTGGTGACCGTCCCACTGCTGACCGAGATGCCATAGCCGCCGGTGCCCGTGACGCTGGCGCCGCCGATCACGTTGACGGTGATCCCGGTCTCGGTTGCGGTGCCGTAGCCCGCGGTGCCGGCACTCGTGCCCGGTGCGCCCCCGCCCTGGTCGGTGGTGGTGCCGGTACAAGTCGCCGTCACGTTATCGGCGGACGCTGGCGTGCAATCGGCGTTGGCCGCCGAGGCCATCGCAATCAGGATCAATAGACCGGCCGACGCCGATCCAACCGCTCGCCGCCGCAGCAACCTCAAGCCCAACCGCATGCCCGCCCACCTGCTCTGCAGCGTCCGGCTTTGTTCGCAATACACCGGTTCGCGCTGTCGTCGATATCACGGGGTGCCTGCCATGTGTCGTCGCGCAGGGGCCCGGACAACTTTGGATAGCAGGATTCTCATGCGCCTTGTGCACAAGGAAGAGAGTTTTGGCTAGCTGATGGGCAAACGGCGCTTTGAGGTGTATTTTTCCGGATGGCTGTTGCAAGGACTCAACAGTGAAGAGGCTTCATCGCGGGGTCCTATACGGCATATGCCGTATAGGACTGAACCAGAAGAGAAAGGCGCATTCAGACGTCAAGGCAACGCGACGCCCACCGATGAGCCAACGACGAACGGTGCCAAGAGAACGAGAGCGAGAATGAGATAGCCGCCGATGCCTGGACCGCCTTGCGCCAACGGCTCCTCCCGCTACCTGCTCCCGTCCGGCCCCATCACCAGGTCCGGCAGCGCGGTCGAGATGCCCGGCACGAAGCACAGCAACAGCACCGCGAGCATCATCAGCAGCACGAACGGCAACGTGCCCCAGATCACCTCGCTCAGGGGAATGTCGGGCGCGACGTTGCGGATGACAAAGATATTCAGCCCCACGGGTGGATGGATCAGCCCCATCTCCATCACGATGGTCATGACCACGCCGAACCAGATGATGTCGAAATTGGCGGCCCGCAGCGGCGGCAGGATGATCGGCGCCGTCATCAGGATGATCGAGACCGGCGGCAGGAAGAAGCCGAGCACGACGACCATGACGAGGATTGCGAACAGCAATCCCCAGCGCGGCAGATGCATCGCGACGACGGACTCGGCGACCGACTGCGAGATGTGCAGATAGCTCATCACGTAGGAATACAGCAGCGACATGCCGATGATCATCATCAGCATGGTCGATTCCCGGATCGTCGACTTCATGATCGGCCCGAGGTCGCTCGGCCGCCACACGCTGTAGATCGCCGCGATCAGCGCCAGCGCCAGAAGTCCGCCGAGGCCGGCGGTTTCCGACGGCGTGGCGTAGCCGCCATAGAGGGCGATCATCACGCCGGTGAGCAGCAGCACGAAGGGGATCACGCGGGGCAGCACGCTGAAACGTTCCGCGAGCGTGTACTCGTCGCGGGCGAGGATCGCCGCTTCGGGGCCGCCGTTCTTGTAGACCGCCTCGGCCGCGGCATATTCCCGGCGGAAGCGGATCACGGCGTAGGCGCCGAACAGCGTGACCAGCAGCAGGCCGGGTCCGATGCCGGCGAGGAAGAGGCGGCCGAGCGATTTTTCGGCGGCAACCGCAAACAGGATCATGGTGATCGAGGGCGGCAGCAGGATGCCGAGCGTGCCGCCGGCGGCGATGATGCCGGCGGCAAAGCCGCCGGAATAGCCGCGCTTGCGCATCTCGGGGATGCCGGCCGAGCCGATCGCCGAACAGGTCGCTGGGCTCGAGCCCGCCATCGCCGCGAACAGCGCGCAGGCGAACACGTTGGCGACGCCGAGGCCGCCGGGCACGCGATGCAGCCAGGCATGCAGAGCCAAATAGAGATCCTGGCCGGCGCGCGATTTGCCGATCGCGGCGCCCTTCAGGATGAAGAGCGGAATCGACAGCAGCGTGATCGAGGCCATCTCCTCGTAGACGTTCTGCGTCACCGTATCCAGCGAAGCAGCGGGCATGTAGATGCCCATGAACACGACCGCGACCGCGCCAAGGGCAAACGCAATGGGCATGCCCGAGAACATCACGACCAGCGTCGCAATCGCGTAAGCGAGGCCGATACCGAAAACGCTCATGGCCGCCTGGCTCCGGTGAGAGGCAGCGCAAGCTGCACGAGAATCTGGACGCAGAGCAGGCTCATGCCGAGCGCCATCAGCGTATAGGGAATTGCGAGCGGCGGTGACCACATCGAGTTCGAGACCTGGCCGTCGACATAGGCCTCGTGCGCCAGCGTCCAGGATTTCCAGGTGAAAAAGGCGCAGAAGAGGAACGTCGCGACGTCGACGAGCCAGAGCCGGACCTTGTTCGCCAGCGGCGAGAGCAGCCCGACAAAGGCCTCGATGCCGATATGGCCGCGATTCTGCTGCACATAGGCGGCCGTCATGAAGGTGGCGCCGACCAGCAGGAAGACGGCGGCCTCGTCCTGCCAGTAGTTGGCGGCCTTGAACAGCGCGCGGCTGAGCACGCTGTAGCTCAGAATCCCGCAGGCCGCGATCAGCGCGATCGCCGCGAACACGACGATGACGTTGTTGAGGACGGCGAGACCGCGATCGATCGCCGCCGCAGGGCTGTTGCCCGCGGCAGCGTTCGCCTGGTCATCGCGATCCGGAAGCGGACCGTGGCTCATGCCGTGACGTCGGAGGCGAGCTTGAGCAGGTTCGCCGAGGTCGCGGTCTTGGCGCCGTAATCCTTCCACGCGGTGTCGCGGGCGATGTCGCGCCACTTGCCGACGGTGGCCGCATCGAGCGCAGAGACCTTGGCGCCGGCCTTCTCGTAGACCTTGGCGACCTCGACGTCGTCGTCCTGCGCGCCCTTGCGGCCGAAGGCTTCGAGCTCGGTGCCGACCGCGAGCAGGACGTCCTGCTGGTTCTTCGGCAGCTTGTCGAAGATCGCCTTCGACATCATCAGCGGCTCCAGCATGAACCAGTAGGAGGCGCCTGCGCCTGATGTCAGCGACTTCGCGACCTCCTCGAGGCGGAACGAGATCAGGCTGGTCGAGGAGGTGATGCCGGCATCGCAGGCGCCGGTCTGCATCGCCGCGTAGATTTCGTTCGAGGGCACCGACAGCACCGAGGCGCCGGCGGTCTGGAGCACCATGTCCATCTCGCGCGAGCCGCCGCGCACCTTCATGCCCTTGGCGTCTTCGGGCGCCACGATCGGCTTGGAGCGGCTGGCGACGCCGCCGGCCTGCCAGACCCAGGTGAGCAGGATGATGCCCTTGTCGGCGAGGAAATCGGTCAGCGCCTTGCCGATCGGTTCCTTCTTCCAGCGCAGGCCCTGATCGTAGGTGGTGACGAGACCCGGCATCAGGCCGATATTCGTTTCTGGCAATTCGCCGCCGGCGTAAGGCATCGGATAGAGGCTGATGTCGAGCGCGCCCTTGCGCATCGCGGAGAACTGCGCGTTGGTCTTGATCAGCGAGGAGTTCGGATAGATCTCCGCGGCGATGTCGCCATTGCTGCGCTTGGCCACCTCGGCGGCGAACATGCGGCAAAGCCGGTCGCGGAAATCACCCTTGTCGATGGTGCCGCCCGGGAATTGGTGCGAGATCTTCAGCGTGGTCGCGGCATGCGCGGTGCCAGTGCCGAAGCGGAGAATGGCGGGTGCCGCGACGGCGGTCGCGAGCAGGTGACGACGCGTGAACATGGTTTGATCCCCTTGGACGATTCTTGTTCGGTGTTGATTTGGGCGGGTCATGAGACCGGCGCAGAGGCCCATCCTAGCCGGTCTTTCACCCGATATTCTCTCATCTGATAGTTCGAGACCGAATGCCGCGGCAAGTGTTGGCTTTGTTGCGCTGCACACTCCCGATCCCGTTGGACACGCGCGATTCCTGCGGACGATGGAGGGCAGCAGGCACGCAGAAATTTATCGCCGGCCGCGTAACAACGCCGCGTCGCGATCCGTCGAGTCTGGGTAGCGGCATCCGTCGCTGACAAACACCATCTCGAAGGGAACACGACTCATGACCATTCGCACCCGCATCGTGCTCGGCGTCTCGGCTGCCGCTCTCTCGCTCGGCCTCGCGCTCTCGCCGGCCGCCTTTGCTCAGGACAAGATGGGCAAGGATGACGGCATGATGAAGAAGGACACGATGTCCAAGGACGGCATGAAGAAGGACACCATGTCCAAGGACGACGGCATGAAGAAGGACCACATGTCCAAGGATGGAATGAAGAAGGACGACGGGATGATGAAGAAGAACTGATCTCACGCCGTCATGCCAGGGCGCGCCTCGTCGAGGCGGGCCCGGCGTTTCGACATTCGGATCCGGCGCCTGTCATCGGGCCGCGCATGCGCGCGGACCTGGTAACCCCGTGTCGCACTGATGCGTGAACCGAGGCGCACCTCAGTTCAATTTCAATTGAACGCTACTTGTGAACGTTACTTGCGCTTGGCCTTGCGGGCGGCGTAGCGGGCGTCGCGCTTGGCCTTTTGCTCGGCCTCGAGTTCAGCCGCCTTCGCGGCCGCTTCTTCCGCTTCGCGGGCGATCCGCGCGGCTTCCAGCGCCGCAGCTTCTTCCTCGCGGCGCTTCTCCTCGGCCTTTTCCGCCTCGCGCGCAGCCTTTGCCTCGGCGCGCTTGGCCGCCAGGGCCTCGCGCTCGGCACGCTTCGCCAAGACCGCGGGATCATCGGGCCCCGGCTGCGACTTGAACTTGTTCAAAAGGTTCTTGCGTGCTTCCTGCGCCGCCTTCTGCCGGTCTGTGAAGCCTGGTTCCCTGAATCCACTCATCGAACGAACCTTGTCATCCTCGCTTTCAATCCTACATCAAGTCGGTGGGTACGCAGGCCGCATCAAACGCATGCCGCGTGACGCCAGCGTGTACATCCATGCGCGCCGCAAAGCCACCCATAATCGCAGCCGATCAGGTAGACGAAAAATCGCTGGACCAGCCGATCCATTCGTAGCCCGGAATAGCTGCCGAATTGTGATGTCCCTCATAAAGGGCGGTGGGGGCGACGCCTAGCGTCCGCCCCGAGACGACACGGAGCACAGCATGACCATCTTCCGGCTCAGCCTGAAGGCGCTCGCAATCACCTTTGCGGTGGTGGCGCTGGCCGGGGCTGCGTTCGTGCTCGCCCGTCCGCAGCCGATCGAGAATGCCGTCCTGGGTGCAGGATGGGAGTGCAGTCAGACCGCTTTCGTGCTCACGACCTGCGCGCCGCGGGGCCAGCAGGCAACCCCGGCGATCGAAACCTCGCGCAAGGACCTGGTCAGGCCGACCCGTGGCTGAACTGGGTTGGCTGATCGGGATGTGACCGATCGGGATGTGACGCGACGTCGCAGAGGTGATAAGCCGTCTCGACCGCGCGATCAGGTAGCCATGCCCAAGCCCCCATGCCCAAGCCCCCATGCCCAAGCCCGTACCCGGTGAGAAGCCCAAATCTCAACCAAAATCGCAACCGGCGGCCCGATCCGGCAACAACCGCCGCGGCGCGATCGCCGGATTGATCATCGCCATCGTGATCCTCGGCGTCGGCTGGTGGCTTGCCCGTGATCTCACCGCCGCCAGCAGGATGCAGGACTGCCTGATGTCGGGGCGCAGCAACTGCAATGTGATCGAGCCGGCCCGCTAGAAGGGGTCCAGCGCGACCCTCTGCAGCTCTGTGGGGCCGAAAAATTGCCGTGATCTTAAACATTTGTAACGGGACATAGCCGATCAGGCAGGTCAGTTATGTCCGCCGGCATCAGCCATGCGCGACCCGAATCGGCTATCGCGCAGGCACCACGGCAATCGAGAAGAGCAGGGGGTCAAGCACGCATGAGTGCGTCCAGCCGCATGAAGATCATCATTCCCTTGGTTTCGGCCATGTCATTGCTCGCGCTCTCGGCGCAGGCGCAGGAGGCCCGGCCGCCGAGGGACGCCGGCCAACCGCCGGGGCCGGGCGCAGGCGCGCCGCAGCACAATCCGCAGAACATGCGCAAGGGACCCCCGCCGCAGCAGGCCGCTCGGCCTGCGCCGCAGCCCGGCGGCCCGGCCCATGCCGGTCCCGGTCCTGGTCCACACGGCGCCGGCGGCCCTCCGCCGGGACGCTATATGGCGCGCGGTCCCGCACCGGAGCGCGACTGGGGCGGACACGCCTATCGCGGCAATCGCGCCTGGGATGGCGGGCGCTGGCGCCACGAGGTCCGCAACGGCCGCTCCGGCTGGTGGTGGGACGTCGGCGGCGCGTGGTATTATTATCCGCAGCGGATGGACGGCCCGCCCGCCTACATCTCCGAAGATTATATCGACGACGTGCCGGTGGCCTATGCGCCGCCGCCACCGCCTGTCGCCTACGCACCGCCTCCGCCGCCACCGCCGGCCGATCCCGGCGCAAGCGCGCTTGGTGGCGCCATCGTCGGCGGCGTGCTCGGCGGCCTGATTTCGGGCAACGCAACCGGGGCGGCCGCAGGTGCGGTTCTCGGCGGCGCGACCGGCGCGATCGCGGGCGCCACCGCGGCATCGCAGCCCGGCTACTATCTGGCTCAGGGCAATTGCTACTACCGCTATCCGAACGGCCAGTACGTGCAGGCCGATCCGCGCGCGTGCTACTGAGCTTTCTCAAACGATATCCGACGTGAATGAGGCGGGCCCGGTGCCCGCCTCATTTGTTTTGGCGGCGCCTCCGGACAAGCGTCGTTGGCTCACGTCATCGACCTCGTGCGAAAACCGCTTCGCACTTCGACGCTCCGCGGCCCTTCGGAGTCGGTCCGGCCGCGACATCAATGCGGCAGCGCACAACAATTGCCCGGAATTTCCTCTGGCGCTCGCTGCTGCTTCGCGCAATTGATTAAAGAAAAAAACTAAATGCGAGTCGTGGGGAACAGGAATATGTTGGATGCGATCCAGATCAGCGTGGCGTTGTGGGCCATGATTGTGTGTGCGGGGATCAAGGTCGGGCAGATCGTGCACTGCCTGTTCTAGGTGGCGAGCCAGTTCAGGATCACCATCGCCAGCCAGATCAGTCCTCCGATCCAGGCCGTCATCACGATGCCGATTGTCGCGAGAAGAGCGAGGCCGAATATGTCGGCCTTGCGCGGTGACGTCGCGGCGCCAGCCTCGGACGCGGCTTCGGCTTCCTGTGTCATGACGGGAACGGTTTTCCACCCAGTGCTTGTGGCGGTGTTTAGCGGAGACGCAGCGCGCGGGCTGTGACGCACTTCACAGATCGGCCTGAATGCATGTCGGCCTCACGGCTTCGCGCCGGAGACGTCTGGAAACAATCGCGCGGCCTTTGGCTCACCGCTTGAAGCAGATTGGCGGATTTTCGGTTGGCAACGCGGTCATCCCCGCAATCATACGGACGAGATTGCCACGCACTTGTCCAGATCGGCTGGCTAGAGTCGGCCTCATGTGCACCAAGTACGATCCACAGCGCGAAGCCGAGGCCGCAATGAAGCGGGCCGCCGCGTCCGAGGGCGCCGACCGGCAAAAACTGATCCAGCTGGCTGTGGCCTGGCATCTGCTCGCGCGCGAGCCGCGCGACGAGCGGACCGACTGATCGCGCGGTAGCGCCTTGGGCGCTCGCGACACTGCTGCTGTCGAACGCCGCGATCGATGCGTACCGGTTGCGGCCGGTGCTCGAGACTCTCGACGCATGATCGATCTGACGGAGCGAAACGCGGCATTAAGAAATGCGCCGCGCCGATTTTCGCGATTACGATTCGTGCTTTGCGAACGAAGCGGAGTCGGACCGTGAACAAACGAAATGCCGGCCAAGTGTCGGCCGATTCAATGCCGCGCGTGCATCAATCGATCGCCAGGCAATGCTCCAAGGGTGGCTTCTGGTGGCCTCGACGCGCCCACGCCTGAACGGCGAAGGCAAGTTGATGCTGACTCACCGCGGCGTCCGCGATGGAAGCCTGCGCCGTCTCGATGGGTCTTGCGATCGTGCCCGGATTCACGATGACGCCCGCGTCGACTGCCAAGAACAATATTGCGAGGACGGCAACCGCAGATGCGATCGCCATTCTCGTCCACTCGGATAGCGGCATCGGAGTCCTTCTTGGGCGCACGTCGCCCGGCGCATAGATAGGGCTCCTCTATCCGGTTCAAAGCCCGGGGCGGGGCGACGCACGCGTTCGTGAAGGACGGCGGATTGCCGGCTGGTGCGCGCTGACAATGAACGTCGGTGCATCAAGCTGTCGCGCGCTGGCGGACGGGCACGACGGCTGAACAGACATGAGGGGCCTGCCCGTCGATACGACTGGAGCTGGCGATCCCAGCAGGACTCGAACCTGCAACCCGCGGAGTAGAAAAAGCTTGGTCGCTACCCGGTTTTATTCGTCATTTCAGAGTCTTAGAAGGTGTAGCGCAGTTAGTTCGGAAAGTATTTCGGGAACACGTTTCGTAGGAAATCGCGCACCAAGGATCTAAGCGGAAGGTGCTTTTGCTTTCACTCCATTCGTTCTCGAAATCTAGCGTTCCTCGCTGATCAAGTCGAACGCCGGAATATTTTGAGCCTTTAGAGCGGGAATAATATAGCGATTGAGTCGCTTCGTCCCCCTCACTCTTAAAGGAGGCGCGTTGTCGTATTCGCAGTCAAACATGACGTCGACCTGCACCGGCCATCCATTGAAAGGCACATTCTGCAGTGTTGGGTAGGTGTACCAGCCCTGTTGGCCCCGATTCATAAAGTAGTCTGTCGTCGCAGCCGCCGCCGAGAGTTTAATTCCGTTCGCTTCAATGGAATAGGAACGCAAACGCCACTTGAGCATCCGCTCGCCAAAATTGGCGAAATGGACCGTGGCGGTGATGTCGCAGGTTTTTGTCCGCTTGTTCACCCTCGTGACAAACCGAACATTTTGATATGCGAGTGGTCGGTCTTCCTGATGGACGGCAAGCTGTTTTTTCAACTCGTCAATAGTGCTGCGGCTCGTTTTCCAGAGTCTGTATGGTAGGATCAAAATTATTTCGAGCGCGCTGACGGCAACTGCGGCCGTCCATATCTGCAAGGTGGTGAATGGGCTGTTTTGCCAACCCAAATGAAGGCCGATCGCCAAGATCAGATTTGCCAAGAGCGTTACGACAACCACTCCGCGGCGAAAGGCATTCGGTATTTCGGCGGCGCACTCCCACGCATATTCTTTGAATCCGCCTGACATAAAAATCCTTCACACGCTGCCTCGCGGCTTATCTTGCGCCCATTCCATGCAAGAAGGTTGGTTTCGACCGGCCTCGGTAATCCCAATCAGCGAGACGCCGATTGCACGACAAACCTTAAGGCCCTGATCAATCGAATCCTGCTATTTCCAGCCTCATAGTTGCTCCCGGCTTGAGGTTCAATCCCGACGAGCCGACACCAACCGGTCTGCTTGAGCCCCTTTGGGGTAGGCCGCTGGTCATTCGCGATAGATCCAATCCAGGGCAACGCTGGCGGCCTCGCAAACTCTCAGAGCTTTGTCGATGGAAACGCGGCGCAATCCCGTCTCATAATTACTCCACGCTGCTTGCTCTACCTGCTCTTCTTATCAATCTTTACCTGCAGTGCCGTCACAAGTTCGACCGGCAGTCCGGACAAATGACCGCGATATATCCAATCGAGCGAAGCTCCAGTGGCCACGCAGACCTTGATCGCTTGATCGATCGAAATTCGCCGCACCGCATTCTCGTAGTTGCTCCAAGCTTGCGGTTCGATTCCAACGAAGCGGCACCAATCCGCCTGGTTTAGGTTCTTCGCCTCGCGGGTGCGTTTGAGACGTTCCGCGAGCAATTGCAGTTCGGATTTTGCTGACACAACATTGCTACTCACAAATTCTATCCACGTTCTGTGTATACGAACAACCAAAGCGAGATCATAGAAATCACGCACGCTCAAGGTGTCGTGACGTAAGTAATTGGCTTTTATAGGCTTTTCGCGGTTCAACCCACGGATTAGAACTCCGCTGCTCTATCGAAGGCGAAAAAAGGGATTGACGAATCATTTCAACATGATCCGAGCGGCCGTCGCGTCAGCTGAAGATGACAATAGAATCGGTTCGGTAATTTTTTCGGGAATCTGGCTCGATAAACCCGGCTTACACCGGCTTACATTTCTAGTTTTCGAGAGGTGGCACTTTTCTCAGAATTCAAATTGTGCTTATTTCACAGGGGTTTTTGAGAGTTTTTGGCGATCCCAGCAGGACTCGAACCTGCAACCCGCGGAGTAGAAATCCGCTACTCTATCCAGTTGAGCTATGGGACCGTCTTGAGC
>NZ_JBFULU010000067.1:0-30400 GCF_054049735.1 Bradyrhizobium sp. P5_C12 | reverse complement strand
GCGTCTCGCCGGCATGCGCCAGCGCTTCCAGCCGCGGCAATCCCAAAAAGCCGCACGTGCCCTTGATGGTGTGGACCAGGCGGAAGATGTTATCCAGGATCTTGGCGTTGTTCGGCTCCTGCTCGAACTTCACCAGCTGATTGTCGACGGTGTCCAGGCTCTCGCTGGTCTCCGTCAAAAACTCCCGCAACAGATCATCCATGAAAACAGGCCTTCATACAGGGAGGGCACGCACGACGAGTCATGCGCCATTCAGAATGGGGCCAGCTTCACCGCAAAGCGTTTAATATTGGTTGAGTATGTGCAAAAGAACGGAGCCAACAAAGAGATAAGGCGCTCCGGACAAGCCGAAGCGCCTCGTAAAGATTCGATTAATCGTCCGAGAAAGACGCCGCGTTTACGAAGCGGTAACCGTGATGGCTTCGCCTTCCGGCGCCAGCGTCACGGTGAGCCCGCAGGCCTGCGCAAGGAGCCGCGTATAATAAGGCTGGATCGCGTGCGCATCCGCGGCAGGCCCGCGCTCGCCGCTCAGGAGCTCGGCGATGTTCTGCGGCAGGCGCGCATTATGTCCGGTGGCGGTGACGCGGAAGCTCATGGTCTCGCCGTCTCCGATCGGATCGACCTTGAGCAGGCCGCCGCGCGGAATCGTGTGCTGGGCGACGACCAGCATATTGAGCAGCAGCTTGACGCGATTCTTCGGCAGCAGCAGCCGCGGCAAATTCCAGGTGATCGTGCACTTGCCGTCCTCGATGTGGCCGCGCGCCATGGTCTGGGCGTCGCCGAGGTCGATCTGCGCACCGGTGGAGCCGGCCGCGCCGAAGGCGAGACGGCAGAACTGGAGGCGGGCGGAGGCGGTCTTGGCGCTCTTGCGAATCAGGTCGAGCGCGAACTCGCGGTCCTCGGGCTTGGGATCGTCGTCGAGCACTTCAAGCCCGTTGACGATGGCGCCTACAGGGCTGATGAGATCATGACAGACCCGCGAGCACAGCAGCGCTGCGAGTTCGAGCATATCGGGAGCAGTAGCGGTACCGGGTGACGAGGTGCCAGACATAAAGGGGTCCTGGAGGGTTCCTGGAATTGCACGGCGCGGACGCGGCGAATCACGCATGCTTGACGAATGGCGGCGGTTCTAACATTCGCAAGCCGGTCGCAGCTAGCTTGCGATAGGCTCGAAGCGGCCATAAGCCCAAGCCGAAGCCAAGTGGAAGCAGCGACGAATCGATGGCGAATCGACCGCGAATCAACCGAGAGAGGCGAGATTTGCCGATGAATGAGGCATGCAGGTGAGGATCATCGACGGCGAAGCCGCCTCCCGCTTGATGGAGCCGCTCACAGCGCTGGTGGTGAAGGCGGGCGAAGCCATCCTCGCGGTGAACCGGGCGGCGATGCGGATCGACGGCAAGCAGGACGGCTCGCCGGTCACTGAGGCCGACCTCGCCGCCGACCGCATCATCGCGGACGGCCTGGTCCAGCTTGCGGGGGACGTGCCGACGCTTTCCGAGGAGCGGACCCAGCTCGCCTGCCCGCCGTTTCGCGACAGCTTCTTCCTGATCGATCCCCTCGACGGCACCAAGGAGTTCGTCGCCGGCCGTGACGAGTTCACCGTCAACCTCGCCCTCGTGACCCGTGGCGTGCCGCTGCTCGGCATCGTCAGTGCGCCGGCGCTCGGGCTGCTGTGGCGCGGCATCGTCGGCCACGGCGCCGAGCGCGTGACGTTTGACGGCGCTACCATCGGGGCCGCCGAACCGATCCATACCCGCACGTTGCCGAAACCGGGCGAGCCCTGGATCGCGGCGGTGAGCCGCTCGCATGGCGATCCCAGGAGTGACGCATTCATCGAGGCCCGGCCGAATGCGGTGCGAAGGACGGTCGGCTCGGCCGTGAAGTTCGGCCGGATCGCGGAGGGCAGCGCCGACATCTATCCCCGCTTCGGGCCGACGTGCGAATGGGACGTCGGAGCGGGCTGCGCGGTCGTAACCGCGGCCGGCGGCACGGTGACCGACGGCAACGGTGGCGAGCTCCGATTCGGCGAACGGCGCGATACCGGCTTCATCATCCCGGACTTCATCGCCTGGGGCGACCGACGGGCGGCAAGGCTCTGAGCTGGTAAGCCTCTGAGGTGGCAAGGCCCTACTGACTGAGCTTGTCCTGGAGCGCGGGCCAGCGCTTGCCCACCTCGTAGAGGAAGCGCTCCGGATCGGCGGCGAAGGCGTCGCGATTGGCTTCCCGGCTGAACAGGTAAAGCCGCTGCGCCGCGATCACGAAGAAACGGGGATTGCCGGCAATCGCGATGCCGCGGGCGATGTCGGCCGGATCATAGCCGCCGTACTGTGGGCCATAGATTTCGGGATGAGCCAGGAAGGAGGCGCGGTTGCCCTCGTTCCGGAAGCGCCAGACCGCCCCCCAGAGGTTGGCCTCGAACTCCGCGGTGCCGAGCGCGGCGCCACCGTCGACGAAATAGGCCACGGGATCGAACCCCTCGATGGCCACGCCGCTGAAGCGGTTGACGACGATCCGCTCGGTGGTGGCGGCCTCGGCCGGCACCCCGGCGCAGGCGATCCAAATGCCCGCCAGCAGGCAGACCAGATGCCCGATCAAGGCAATTCCGGGGCGCAAAGGGCTATCTTCCTGCCGTTGTGCCGTCATAGTTGCTGCGGATAACATCCGAGTCGAGGGGACATTCGGCGCAACCTAGAGCCGTGCCTGTTGGCGTCAGGTTAAGGAAGCGACCGGATTCGATACCAGGGGTTCTTTTATGACTTTCGCATCACGCCTTGCCGCAGTCGCGCTTGCCGCGATGGTCGGGTGGATCGTGCCGGCCTCCGCCCAGCAGCCGCCGCCGCCCAACCTGCCGCCGCCGCAGCGGAGCCCGTCGCCCAGCACCTATGGGCCCGACGAACTCGTGACCGCCGGCCACCGCTTCTTCGGCAACGTCTCGCGCGGGCTCGCCTCGATCATCGAGAAGGCGGTCAGCCAATGGGGCCTGCCGAACGGCTACATCCTGGGCGAGGAAGGCTCCGGCGCCTTCGTCGCCGGCCTGCGCTATGGCGAAGGCACGCTCTACACCAAGAACGCCGGCGACCTGCGCGTCTACTGGCAGGGCCCCTCGCTCGGCTTCGACTGGGGCGGCGACGGCGCGCGCACCATGACGCTGGTCTATAACCTGCCCGCCACCAACGCGATCTATCAGCGCTTCGCCGGCCTCGACGGCTCGGCCTATATCATCGGCGGCTTCGGCATGACGGCGCTCACCGCCAACAACATCGTGCTGGTGCCGATCCGCTCGGGGCTCGGCCTGCGGCTGGGAGCCAATATCGGCTACCTCAAATACACCCCGCGCGCGACCTGGAACCCGTTCTAGGGCTCCCCCTCTCCTCCCGCGACAGATCAAGGTTAACAACAGGCCGGGGCTGGCTTTTAGCCGCCCCGCCATGGCATTGTCGTTGGTAAATTTTTCCTTAGCCTTGGGAGTTCTGGACCATGGTCGAACCGATCATGTACCTGGCGATCGGTTTCCTGCTCTCGATGCTGTGCGGGCTCGCCATCGTGCCGCTGGTGCATAACCGCGCGGTACGCCTGACCACGCGCCGGCTCGAGGCCGCCACGCCGCTGTCGATGGCGGAGATCCAGGCCGACAAGGACCAGCTCCGCGCCGAATTCGCCATGTCGGCGCGGCGGCTCGAGATGAGCGTCGACCAGCTCAAGAACAAGACCACGAGCCAGCTCGCCGAGCTCGGCAAGAAGAGCGACGCCATCAACCGCATGAAGATCGAGCTCGGCGAGAAGAACGCCACGATCTTTGCGCTGGAGGCCCGCGAGAAGGCGGTGAAGGAGCAGCTCCGCGCCACCGAAGAGGAATTCAACGCCAAGACCACATCCTTGCGCGAGGCCGAGATTGCGCTGAGCGACAAGCAGGGCGAGCTCGCCAAAATCAATTCCGAGCTCTCCGACCGTTCGATGATGGCCGAGAGCCGCCAGGTCGAGCTCGTCGCGGTGCGCGCGCAGATCGAGGAACTCAAGAATCGCGTCGGCGATGCCGAGAAGGAATTTACCGCCACGCAGGCGCGACTGGCGCAGGAACGCTCGGAATCGGAGACCGCCTCGCGTGAGCTCGGGGATGCCCGTGGCCGTGTCGAAAATCTGAGCCAGCGCGTCAACGAGCTCGATCGTCAGCTCATCGTGCAGGTCAAGGAGGCCGAAATGCTCTCGGGCCGCGTCGCCGACCTCGAAGCGCGCCTCGCCACGCAAGGCAAGCTGCTCGCCGAGCGCGACTATGAGAACAACCAGCTCCGCCAGACCAATGAGGGCTCCGAGCGCACCATCAAGGAGCTGCGCGTCGAGATCGCCGCGTTGAGCGGCGGCAAATCCTCGGCCGCGGTCGAAACACTGCGCTCCGAAAAGGCCGCGCTGGAGGAGCAGCTCAAGACCGCTCGCGACGAGCGCGCCAAGCTCCAGCGCGACATCAACGCGATCCAGCAGCAGGCGGAGAGCTCCTGGGCGACCGAGCGCATGGAAAACGCGCTGCTGCGCGAACGCATCAACGACATCGCGGCCGAGGTGGCAAAACTCGCGATGCAGCTCGAAGGCCCGAATTCGCCGATCGAGGCGCTGCTTGCAGCCGAGGCGGGCCAGCCTCCGAAGCCGGTGCCGCGCCCGGCCAATGGCACTGCTGCCAATGGCGCGGCTGCGGCGACCCTGCCCGAAGGCGGCGGAACGCTCGCCGAGCGCATCCGCGCGCTCCAGGCCCACGCCTCCCGCGCCCGCCAGCAGGGCGCGTGAGTGGGCCAAAAACCCGGTTTCCGTTGCGAATTGCGTGATCTGCGCAAGGTTTTCGGGCCGGTTTTTAGCTCTTGGCCCGTCTGAAAACTTGACACCTTTGGCCCGCACTTCTAAATCGCGGGCTTCGATGTGCCGGCCGGCCGCAAGGTCCGGCCGCCTGCATGATGGTCCCGGGCGCATAGCTCAGCGGGAGAGCGTTCCCTTCACACGGGAGAGGTCCAAGGTTCGATCCCTTGTGCGCCCACCATTCATCCTCCTGAACCTGACCGGTTGCGGACGATCGTCGACGCCTCTGGCGGCTGTCGGGACCGCCTCATCAAAAAAATCGACAAACAACCCCATGCACAGTAGCCGACGTCAGTCGGATCAATGAGTTACGCCTTTTCCGAATTCCGCTTGCTCCGTCGGGCAAAACAGGGGCAGGATGGCAGCATCGGGGGAGAGGCTCAGAGCCCTATGCTCCCACCATTTAGGTGGCGCGGAAACGGCTTGTCCAGGAATCAAGAAGCGCTTCCGCCATTGGACGTACGGCGCCCTCCATAGCCAGGGGTCAGCATGGCTGAGTGCGGAGACGCAGCGGGCGCATCCGCGAAGACGCTCCGGCCCGATCCAGCCCGAGCGTCGTTGAGGTTGCCATTGTCGCCGTACGGACATTCCGTCGTCGCCAGCGTTACCCCGACGGGAATGGCCGAGCGGCTTTGGTGTACTTGATTGCGCCAATGCCGAAGCCTTCCTGGCTGCGGCTTTGAACGAATTCCCTGTGCTCGTAGAATGGCGACAACTCGCGCCACAGCTGCGGCACGCCGCCCGCCCAGGCGCTGGTGCTGCCGCTGGATTCGATGATGTCGTGAAACAGGATGACACCGCCCTCCCGGACGAAATGCCGGTAGCAGAGAAAGTCCTGCTTGACGCCCTCGTAGCGATGATCCCCGTCGATGAACAACGCGTCGATCATTCTGCCGTCGAGGAATTTCGCGACCCGCCGGACCGTATCGTCCGCGTAGGACGGCATGTCGAAGAACGTCCATCGCTGCTGCGGCGTCGCCAGCAGCTTCAGCATTTCCTTGTTCTTCACATGCAGGTCGATGCAGACCATGGCCTCCATCGTCGGCAGAAATCGCCCAAACAGAAGCGACGTTCCGCCGTTCAGCGTTCCGATTTCAACCACGAGCTTCGGAGCGGACGCAGCGATGTAGTCAAGGGCGGACGAGATTTCCGACTCGATTTGACAGGAGCCGGTGCCCATATGTTGTCTGGTGAAGTCAATGACGTCCTGCACGCTTGATCCGCGCTTGTACTGCCCAATGATCCCATCCCTCTTTTGGGGACTGAATTTGAGACGCAGGGCAGGTCCGCTATCGGCCAGACGTTTCTTGATCTGTCTGACCGCGAGAACGGCCGGATGAAACTTCAGTTCCGTCAATCGCGCATTGAAGGCCTTGCTCAACGACATATCGAACCTCACTTCGCGGAGATTTGCCCGACAGCCCTTAATTGCTAAGATCGCCTCTCATTTTTGATCGACTTTAAGGCTTTCGCTTGACCGCGGAATGATCCGGGAAGCTAGAGCCCCGTTCCGATGGAATCGGAACGGGGCTCTAGCTTCTTGTTTTGACGCGTTTTCTTTACGCGAACCGGTTTCCACTTCGCTGGAAAACGCTCTAGCGCCGCTACGCGATCGCAAGAATCTCGAGTTCCTGGCTGCCCGAACCTGCGACATCGCCGACGACTTTTCCGATCAGCGACCTCGCGACCGGAGCGACAAACGAGATCGATCCGGCCTTTGGATCCGCTTCATCCTCTCCGACGATCCGATAGGTCTGCACGCGGCCATCGGCGCGGCTGAAGGTCACGGTGCAGCCGAAGGCGACCGTCTCGGTCGACGCCGGATGGGGAACAAGCTGCGCCGTGCGCAGCCTTTCGGCGAAGTAGCGAGCATCGCGCAAGGGGACCGCCGACTGCCGGCGCTTTTCGTTGACGTCCTCGATGCGCTGCGCGGCCTCATAGGCCTCACGTGCCTGCCGGAGCTGCAACTGCAACGCCTGCAAGCCCGCTTCCGTCACGAGGTTCGGATGCGGCGAGATCGGGCGATCCGGCAACAGCGTCTCGGACGCGGTTTCGGCGCTCTCTTCTTTGGTAAAGGCGACGCTCAACTCGAAAATCCTGTCGAACTGTTTCGGGTCATGGTGGTGCTCGCCCGCGATCCCCAAGGGATCACGCGCTGGACCACGGCCGGTGATGGCCCGGATTATATCTCAAGTTCGACGAAACGGCGCAGCTTGAAGACGAGATCCGGCAAGGCCTGGCGGAACCGCGTCGCATTCCGGAACGTGGTCGAGAACGGCGCGAAGGTGATCATGGCGTTCCAATGCCGGTAGCCGTAGACCGTGACCGAGGCGCCGGACGCTGGAAAATCATCCATCTTGCGCAACTCACCGAGCACGAGATCGGCAATCACCTCCGCAGGCAGCCGCCGTTTGCCATCCGGTGTCATGACGATTTGAGCGGGCGGCTCGACCGGGTTCGTGGCGGCCGGTGCGGCGTTGGATGCATTCCCGCTCTTGGTCGATGCTGCTTCCTGGATCGGCGCGGCGACCGGCTCAAATCCGCGCGACGGCACGGTCGGCGGACCCTCACTGAGTGGCGGCGGTGCAATATTGTCTGGGCGCTTGTTGCCTCCCAGGATGCCGCTGATCATCGCCACAAGGCCAGCATCCCTCCCATCATCACTCATTACGACCCCCGGATGCTTTGGCCTACTCTAGCACCGTTACGGTCGATCGCCGCAAGAAGTGCGGGTCAGGCCGCACCTGACCAAGTCGCCCAAAACCGATTGATGACGCCAGAGCCCAGTTCCGATGGAATCGGAACGGGGCTCTTGATTGTTGTCTTGACGCGTTTTCTTCACGCAGCGGCGCAGCATCCGATCACGTCGCGCCGTCCCGTGCGATCCATCACCGCTTATCGAACGGAATATATTGCTGGTACTGCTTGGGCACCGAGCTGCGGTAGCGTGCGGGAACGGTGCCGGTGTCGACCGAATGATCGATCTCCTGCTGCCGCGTCATCTTCTTTTTCGCCGGCTTCTTCGACCCGCTCTTCTTGGAGTCGGAGGGCTGGCTGGAGGTGTCGGTGGTTGCGCTCGGCGTCGTTGTCGTCGCAGCCGGCGCGGTGGTCGTGGCGGCCGGAGCCGCGGTGCCGCCGGCGGCCGGCGTGCCCTGCGCCAGCACGAGCGATGTCTGCATGATAAGCGCCAGCGCTGCTGTCGCAGCCAGCAAATATGACTTTTGCATCAGTACCTCCAAAAATGCCTGATCCGAATGCGGCAAAAATAGTCCTGCCGGATCGACGCGGGCAAGTGTCCCAGGATAGGCCGGAACTCCGACGCGAACTGTGGCCGAGATCACAGAGCTGGCCGCGGCTTGCCTCATGATGCGCGCATGTCGAACGCAGCGGCCGCCGCGAACACCAAGACAGACACGAGCAAGTGTCAGACGAGCCCTGGAACACGACGGGCCGACTGATGTTCCTCATCCACTCATTCTCGAAGGAGTCTGAAATGCGCCGCACCATCCTCACGCTCGCATCGCTCGCAGCGCTGATCACCGTAGCATCTCCGCCAGCCCAGGCGCATCCTGCAAACGATCGATATTGCCTGCAGGGCCGCATCTGGGGCTATCCGGGCAATTGCCAGTTCGCGAGCTACCAGCAGTGCCTCGCCACGGCCTCCGGCACCTCGGCGTATTGCGGCATCAATCCGCGCTACGCGTTCTCGCAACAGCGCTATTATTGACCGCGTGGCGGCGCGCGCATGTCGCGCGTGCCGCCGCCCATTCCGGGCGGCCTTGTTGCCGAGGCGGGCTCAATGCGCGGCGCCATGGCCGATCTCCTCCAGCCGCGTTGCGAACCAGCGCGACAGCGGCGGATCGACGATACCGCCGACATAGACCTCTGACGTGGTGACGCGGTCCCTCGCCAGCACCAGCAGCACGCCGACCCAATAGGCGAACCAGACGTGCGGATCGGTCAGCGCCCTCAGCTTGTGCTGGTCGTGCTCCAGCGGCGTGTGATTGCCCGCCTTGCGGATCTCCACACTGAGCAGGTTTTTCGGGATCTCGCGCTGATGCACGACCACGTCGGGGTAGATCGACTTCCCCAGATGATCGTCGGTCGAGATGATGGTGCCGTGCGGCAGGTGCAGCGTGCGCTCGCCGAGCCGGTCGTAGTTGCAATCCACCGCCCAGCCCGGGAACTGCTTCTCCAGATGCACGGCGAAGCGATGCGTGATCGCGCGCTCGCCGATGTCCTTCTCGAACAAGAATCCTTCGTGGGCGTAGAAGTCCCGGAGCGCCGCGACCACCTTGTTCAGCTCGGTCTGCATCGTGCCCCCCGGCCCCATTTCGACCCTTGTGCGTCCCGACCGGTCTCTCGCTCCCTCGCCCCGTTCTTACGGGGAGAGGGTGGGGTGAGGGGGCCGTCTCCGCGAGTTCGGTTGGAATGATAGGTCGAACGCGCGCGGCGTGCGAGTCGGATGGTCCTTTGCCTGGGTCCGCAGCTTGCCTTGCCCCTCACCCGGATTGCTGCGCAATCCGACCTCTCCCCGCAGAAGAGCGGGGAGAGGTGAAGAGATCGGCCAGACTCACATCTGAACTTCGATCAGTCGCGGCCCGGGTTCGGCGACGGCTTCGGCCAGCGCCTTGTTGAACTCGTCGGCATTGGTGACGGCGCGGCCGGGCACGCCCATGCCCTTCGCCAGCGCGACGAAGTCCAGCGTCGGACGGTCGAGCCGCAGCATGTCGTTGGCGCGCTGGCCGGGCTCGCCGGCGCCGACATTGTCGAACTCGCCGCGCAGGATCTGGTAGATGCGGTTGGCGAACACGATGGTGACGATGTTGAGGTTTTCGCGGGCCTGGGTCCACAGCGACTGGATCGTGTACATCGCGCTGCCGTCGCCGACCATCGTGATCACCTTGCGGTCCGGACAGGCGATCGCAGCGCCGATCGACAGCGGCGTGGAGAAGCCGATCGAGCCGCCCATGTTCTGAAGCCAGTCATGCGGGGCGGCCGCCGCGGTCGGCGGGAAGAAGCCGCGGCCGGTGGTCAGGGATTCGTCGACCATGATCGCGTTCTCGGGAATCGCGCATGCGATCGCCTGCGCGATCGAGGCGAAGGTCAGCGCGCCGGTCGGCTTGACCAGCTCAGCCAAGGCCTGCGGCTTGACGTCGTTCGCGCTCGCCTTCACTGCGCCGGCGAGCGCTTCCAGCGCCGCGACCGAATTCTCGCCCCAGGTGGTCATGCGATGCACGTCGCAGCCCTCGGGCTTGAGCATGCTCGGCTTGTTCGGATAGGCGAAGAACGCCACGGGATCATCGGACTCGACCAGCACGATGTGACGGAATTTTGCCAGCATCGGCAGCGCGTTCTCGATCACGTAGTGGATGCGGTCGATCGAGAAGCGGCCGCGGCCGCGCGCCATCTTGGGGCGGAAGGTAGGGCCCATCACGGTGCAGCCGGTCTTGCCGGCGATGCGCTCGGCCAGCGCCAGGCCCTTTTCGCTCAGCGCGCTGCCGGTCATCAGCAGCAGCGTGCCTTCGCCGTCCCCGTGCAGGATTTTTGCGGCCTGCTCGACCGCCTGCGGCGAATAGCTCGCGCGCTGCTGCTCGGCCGGCACCTCGGCGATGCCGTCGGCCTCGTTCCAGGCGGTGTCGGCGGGCAGGATCAGGGTCGCGATCTGCGGCGGCGCGCTTTTGGCGGCGGCAATCGCCGCGGCACCGTCAGCGGCCACCGATTTGGAATCCGGGGAGGTGCGGACCCAGGACGACATCGGCCGGGCCAGGCCCTCGATGTCGGAGGTCAGCGGCGCGTTGTAGCCGATGTGGTAGACCGCATGCTGGCCGACGATGTTGACGATGCCGGAATTCGCCTTCTTGGCGTTGTGCAGATTGGCAAGGCCGTTGGCGAGGCCGGGACCGAGATGCAGCAGGGTCGAGGCCGGGGTCCCCTTCATGCGGAAATAGCCGTCGGCCGCCCCCGTCACCACGCCTTCGAACAGGCCGAGCACGCAGCGCATGCCCGGCACGCGGTCGAGCGCCGCGACAAAATGCATCTCGGAGGTGCCGGGATTGGAGAAGCAGATGTCGACCCCGCCCTTGACCATCGTCCGCACCAGGCTTTCCGCACCGTTCATCCCAAAGCTCCCGCAACCGGCCATTTCCAATGATCCGTCCGATCAATCATTGTTCGCCGCCTCCGTCAAAGCAATAGCGGGCATTGCTGCCCTGCCCGGCATGACGATGCGACGGTTTGGCTAATGCTTTTCGGCAATTTGGCGCGGTTGCAAATTGGTAACGCCAATCGTTAAGCATGACGTCCTCACGGGGCCGTGGCTTGCGGAATGCCCGTAAATATGGCCTCCTTGAATCGATTTTTTTTTGCTGGGGGATACAATGATCCGGTTTTTTGCCGCGCCGATTGCAGCCATCGCACTCCTGTCGGCCACGATGGGCGCCGCGTTCGCCGAAGGGTTCGACACGCGCGACTTCATGGGCTTCGGCCCGAGCTTCTTCCGTGGCGGTTCGAGCCCGATCACCCGCACGACCATCAACTATAACGGGGCCTACGCCCCCGGCACGATCGTGGTGAACACCAGCGAGCGGCGGCTCTATCTGGTGCTCCAGAACGGCCAGGCGCTGAGCTACGGCATCGGCGTCGGCCGTGACGGCTTCCGCTGGGGTGGGGTTCACAGGATCACCGCCAAGAAGGAGTGGCCGGACTGGACGCCGCCGTCGCAGATGCTGGCGCGCCGGCCGGACCTGCCGCGCCACATGAAGGGCGGCATCGAGAATCCGCTCGGCGCGCGCGCCATGTATCTCGGCTCGACCCTCTACCGCATCCACGGCTCGAACGAGCCGGAGACGATCGGCCAGGCGGTATCCTCTGGCTGCTTCCGCATGACCAATGAGGACGTCAGCGACCTCTATGGCCGTGTCTCGGTTGGCACCACGGTAGTGGTGCTGAACAACTGAAGCGCAATTGCCTCCACGCAAGTGGTGTGCTCCCTCTCCCGCTTGCGGGAGAGGGTTGGGGAGAGGGTCTCTCCGCAACGGGACAATCCCCCAGAGGAGAGAACCCTCACCCGCCGCTACGCGGCGACCTCTCCCGTAAGCGGGAGAGGTTGAGGGAGCACGCGGCTCCGGCTGGATCACACGAAGTCTGTCACGCTTTTGCTACAGATGATCGGCGGGAACCCGCAGGGCGCGTGAATTTGCGGTCTTGTGCGCGCGACGCGAATACGGCAGCGTCGGGTGACAATGAGCGCATTGAATCCGCCCGCGCGTGGCCTTCGCATCGCCCTCCTGGCGCTCGCAGCGCTCATAGCCGCGCCTGACACCGCTACCATCGCTGCCGCGGGCGAATTGCCCGCGGTCGCGGCGCGCCAGCGCTCCGAGAAGAAGAGCTTTACCGACGGCGAGATCATCGAGGGCTTTCTGAAGACGGCGTTCGGCGCCGAATATCACCTCGCCGGCCGCGTCGACCGCATCCGCAAGTTCGACGGGCCGGTGCGCGTGTTCGCCGAGAGCGACCGCGCCGACCGCAAGGCGCAGCTCGCCAAGGTCGTGGCCGACATCGGCAAGCGCGTGCAGCATCTCGACATCGCCATGATCGACACCAGCGAGGCCGCCAACGTGCGGGTGAAGCTGGTGCGTGACCGCGATCTGTTTCGCACCATCTCCAGCTTCTACGGCGCCGAGAAGGCGCGCGAGATCCGCACCTCGCTCGATCCGCAATGCCTGTCCGGCTTCCGCAAGAACGACAATTTCGAGATCGAGCATTCCGACGTCATCCTCACCGTCGACAATGGCGATTTCACCTTCCTCGACTGCGCCTATGAGGAGCTCCTGCAATCGCTCGGCCCGATCAACGACACCGCGAGCGTGCCCTGGACCATGTTCAACGACAACGTCTCGATGGGCTATTTCGACGTCTACGACCAATACATCCTCAACCTGCTCTACGATCCCCGCATCAAGCCCGGCATGACCGTGCAGGAGGTCAGGGCGCTGCTGCCCGAAGTCCTCGCGGACGTGCGCGCCTGGGTGAAGCGGGTGAATGACCTGAAGGAGTAGAGGCCGCACGACCGCTGCCTCCTACCCTCCCCTGGAGGGGGCCCCTCCAGGGGAGGGTCAGCAAGGATGCTCTCGCCGCCTCACACCTTCGTCGCTTTCGTCATCAGAAACTGCTGGCGCATGACGTTGTTGGCGGGGTCGAAATATTCCGAGATCAGCGCCTCGAACTCGGCGTGGAAGCTCTTGAGCTTGTCCGGCTCGTCCTTGTACTCGCCGACGAGCTTGATCAAGGGCCCGATCGTCGTTTCCATGGTGCGGCGGAAATGCTGCGGGCTGAGCGCAGACGGCGTCATCATGTCCATCTCGAAGGAGAGATGCTTCACCTTGCCGGCAAGACGCTCGGCGACGATCTTCGGATCGCCCCACAACACCGGCGATGCCACGCCCTCGGGCGGCGGCAAATGGCGCCCGACCAGCGCGAACATCCGTCCGACATAGAGATGCGGCGGCCAGGTGGAGAAGGCGATGGTGCCCCCGGGCTTCAGCACGCGCAGCATCTCGGCAATGGTGACGTCGGGGCGCGGCGCGAACATGTGGCCGAACTGGCTGAGCACCACGTCGAACTCGCTGTCGCCATAGGGCAGGCTTTCGGCGTCGCCATCCTTGAAGTCGACATCGAGGTTGACCAGGCCCGCGTGCTCGCGGGCGCGCGCGATCAGGACCGGCGACAGGTCGAGGCCCCTGACCTTCGCACCACGGCGTGCCGCCGTGATCGCAACGACGCCGGTGCCGCAGCCGACGTCGAGCAGCCGCTGGCCGGCGGCGACGCCGGCAAAGTTCGCGAGCTTGGCCGCAGCCGGTGTCGTGAACACTTCCATCGGCGTGAACAGTGACCAGGCTTCCTTCTGGACTGCCTTGAAACCTGCAAACGGGTCCTGCGCGGTCATGGAACTCTCCCTTCGCTCGAGGTCGATCTTCATGAGGCTGGCAACGGTCGCCGGAGGTTCAACACAGACCGGTTGCATTGCCCTACTGCACGAGATCGGCAACGGTGGTCGCGGCCTTGAGGCCGGTGCCGGTGAGGACCGCGACCGTGGTCTCGTTGGCCTTGATGGCGCCGGCGCCGGAGAGCTTTTCCAGCGCGGCCGCCGCGCTGGCGCTGGTCGGCTCGGCAAACAGGCCCTGCCGTGCAAGGCGGCGCAGGGCGGCGACGATCTCCTCCTCGGTGAGCGCAACGGTGCCGCCGCCGCTCTCGCGCAAGGCGCCGATGATCTCGCGCAGGCGCAGGGGATGCTTGATCGCGGTGCCTTCGGCGATGGTTTTCTGCACCTCGCGCGGCACCGGCGTATCGACGCCGGCCTGAAAGCTCGCATCGATCGGCGAGCAATTTTGTGGCTGCGCCGCGAACAGCCGCGGCAGTTTTGCGATCTGACCGGCTTTCAACAACTCGCGGAAGCCGAAGGCACAGCCGAGCAGGCTGCTGCCGGCGCCGACGGGAACGATGACGTTGTCGGGCGCGCGAAAACCGAGATCCTCCCAGATTTCATAGGCGAGCGACTTGGTGCCCTCGAGGAAGAGCGGCTGCCAGTTGTGACTGGCATAGAAGGTCTGGTTCGACTGGCGGATGGCCTCGGCCTCCGATTCCTCGCGCGGGCCTTCGACGAGTTGCACAATGGCGCCATAGGCGCGCACCTGGGCGATCTTGGCCGGCGATGTGGATGCGGGCGCCAGGATCTTCACGCGCATGCCGCCGGCGGCACCTAACCCCGCCATCGACGAGCCGCCATTGCCTGAAGAATCCTCCAGAATGGCATCGACGCCGATCTGGCGCAGGAACGACAGCATCACCGCGGAACCTCTGTCCTTGAAGCTGCCGGTCGGGTTGAACCATTCGAGCTTGAAGAACGGCCGCAGGTCGCCCCAGTCCTGCGCGACCAGTGGCGTGCAGCCTTCGCCGAGCGTGATCGGATTTGCGATCTCGACCGGCAGCGCCGCCCGGTAGCGCCAGAGCGACCGCGTGCGGCCCTCGATCTCATCGCGCGACATCCCCGCCCCCGGTGTCACCAGAAGCGGCGTGCGCTCGTCCGAGCACCAGCGCGGCTGGTCCAGGGGATAGAGCTTTCCGTTGCGGGGGTCGATGTAACTGGCGGCAGACATGGCGCACTCCGGGACAGGGCCGATCCGGTCGATATGTCTGAATATGCAGGTTTTATCCAGTCACCTGTTTGAAGGAGGTAGAGGCGCCCCCTTCAAAAATTCGAATAATTACATAGATATAGGGTACGTTCTGGCGTCGTTCACTGATCCGGACGGGCACCGGAACGGCCTTTGGCCGCCCCGCACGATTAACTTGTCTGTCGTGGCTGGCCGCTACAATATGTTGGATTGCGTCGCCGGTGTCCGTGCCGGCAGCGTGACTGAGCCAGGCCCGTCCGAGCGGCGGGCCGTTGGCTTTTTGGGAGTTTGGCCATGAGCCGCGCGAACCGTACCGACCACATCCGCCTGACCTCCCATCCGGAGCCGGGCAAAAAGGGCGCCTTTCCGATCCATTGGGGCGCAGCTGACGCGCGCGCCCGCGGGCCGATCATCGGCACGGTGTCGCGCGCGCAGGATCGCAACGTGATCGGCAGCCATGGCGGCTCATATGCGATGTATCGGGCGCTCGCCGTCTCCGCCGGCGCGCTCGATCCGATCCGGCGTCCCGATCTGACCAACACGTTTCCGGCAGCGACCATCGGCCCGTTTGAGCAATGGCGCGATCCCGCAAAAATCGTCGCGCTCGATCCCTGGGGCCATCTGGTCGCCGAGAATTTCGGCAAGGAGATCGCCGAGGGTTCCGACATCAGGCCGAGCATCGCGGTGACGCGTGCGCGGCTCGACCTGCCGGAGATCCGCGAGGCGCTTGCCGCAAAGCGGCTGCGCGCCGACGGCGAGGTCGTGCACGCCAATGGCAGCGTGTCGGTGGTGAAGATCGCGATCGATCCGGTCTGGTACCTGCCGGGCCTCGCGGAGCGCTTCGGCACCAATGAGAACGAGCTGCGGCGCACCCTGTTCGAGCAGACCGCCGGCATGTTCCCGGAGCTGGTGACGCGGCCGGACATGAAGGTGTTCCTGCCGCCGATCGGCGGCACCACCGTCTACATGTTCGGCGACGTGACAAAACTGCCGGACCATCGCACCAAGATCACCTGCCGCGTCCACGACGAATGCAACGGCTCCGACGTGTTCGGCTCCGACATCTGCACCTGCCGGCCCTACCTGATCCACGGCATCGAGGAATCCGCGCGCGGCGCGCAGGAGGGCGGGCTCGGGCTCGTCGTCTACAACCGCAAGGAAGGCCGCGCGCTCGGCGAGGTCACGAAATTCCTGGTCTACAACGCCCGCAAGCGCCAGGAGGACGGCGATGCGGCCGCGGCCTATTTCGAGCGCACCGAATGCGTCGCCGGCGTCCAGGATGCACGTTTCCAGCAACTGATGCCCGACACCATCCACTGGCTGGGCCTGAAGCGCATCGACCGCTTCCTGTCGATGAGCGACATGAAGCATGACGCGCTGACCTCGCAGGGCATCGACATCGTCGAGCGCGTGCCGATCCCGCCGGAGCTCATTCCCGCCGACGCCTATGTCGAGATCGCCGCGAAGAAGGCCGCCGGCTATTACTCGACCGACGTTGCGCCGGAGAAGGACGTGAACGGCGTGGTCGGGCGTTCGCTGGAAAAGTACTGATCGCGTGATGGCGGACGCTTTGGAACGAGAGGCCCGCTCGCTGCTCAGCGCAGCAGCGGTTCGCGCGCGCGCCGGTGAGATGCTTCAGATCGGCCTTGCCGGCGGGCTCAACCATTTCGCTGTTGATCTCGACCGCATGGACGGCGTTGCCGAGGCCGTGCTCGCGGTCACGCGAAAAGCCTATCCGACGCTGGAGATTCCCTTCCATGCGCGCTGGCGGCATTTTGTGCTTGATGGCGTCGACCGCTGGGCGCGGCTTGCGGGCAAGGTCGCGTGGCCGGACCGCGCCGCGCGGGCGCGCGCCGAGTTCGATCTTGCGATCGTCAGCGTGCTGCTCGATGCCGGCGCCGGCGCGGCGTGGCGCTATCGGGACGCGGTGACGGGCGAAGCCATCGGCCGGTCGGAGGGGCTTGCGATCGCCAGCCTCGACATGTTCGCAAGCGGTCTCTTTTCCAGCGGCGCGCACGCGCCTTTCCGGGTCGACGCGGACGTGCTGGCAAAACTGCCGCTCGCCGCGCTCACATCCGCCTTTCAGGTGACGGATGCCAATCCGCTGCTCGGCCTCGAAGGACGCACGGATCTGCTGCGGCGCCTGGGCCGGCTGGTGGCGGAGCGCGCGGCGGTTTTCGGTCTGCACGACACGCCGCGGCCGGGCGGCCTGTTCGATCACATCGCGGCGCAGGCGAACAACGGCACTCTTCCCGCGCCCGCCATCCTGTCGGCGGTGCTGAACCAGCTCGGGCCGATCTGGCCGTCGCGGCTCGAGCTCGCCGGGATTCCGCTCGGCGATTGCTGGCGCCATCCAGCGATCAAGGCCGATGATGCGACCGCCGGCCTCGTCCCCCTGCACAAGCTGTCGCAATGGCTGAGCTATTCGCTGATCGAGCCGCTCCAGCGTGCCGGTTTCGACGTGACCGACATCGACGGCCTGACCGGGCTTGCCGAGTACCGCAATGGCGGCCTGTTCGTCGATCACGAGGTGCTGCGGCTGCGCGATGCCGCCGATGCCGAGCGTGCGCACGCGGTGGACTCGCTGCTCGTCGTGGAGTGGCGCGCGCTGACCGTCGCGTTGCTGGACCGGCTCGCCGAGCTGGTCCGCGCAAAACTCGGCCGCACGCCGGAGTCATTGCCGCTCGCCAGCATTCTCGAAGGCGGCACCTGGGCCGCAGGCCGCGCGATCGCCTTCGCGCGCCGTCCCGATGGTTCGCCGCCGCTCAAGGTGATCAGCGACGGCACGGTTTTCTAATCTATTCATCCGCAGTATTGCGCATCGATGAATTTCAGGAGCACCCGATCATGGAAGGCGTCACGGTCGTCGATCATCCGCTGGTGCAGCACAAGCTGACACTGGTGCGGGACAAGTCCATCTCGACAAAGTCCTTCCGCGAGCTGATCAAGGAGATCGGCATGCTGCTCTGCTACGAGGTGACGCGCGACCTGCCGCTCGCCGACACCGTCATCGAGACGCCGCTGGCGACGATGCACTCGGCCAAGATCGCGGGCAAGAAGCTGGTGTTCGTGCCGATGCTGCGCGCCGGCACGACCTTCGTCGACGGCATGATGGATCTGGTGCCGACCGCGCGCGTCGCACATATCGGGCTCTACCGCGAGCCGCACAGCTTTGCCGCGGTCGAGTATTTCTTCAAATCGCCGTCCGATCTCGGCGAGCGCCTCGCCATCGTGGTGACGCCGGTTGTCGCCACTGCGAATACGGCCGTGGCCGCGATCGACCGGCTGAAGGAGCGCGGCGCCAAGGATATTCGGCTGGCCTGCCTGATCGCCGCTCCGGAAGGACTCGAGCGGCTGCGGGGCTTGCATCCGGACGTGCCGATCTGGACGGCGGCGGTGGATGAAGGCCTCGACGAGAACGGTTTTATCCTGCCGGGCCTTGGCGACGCCGGCGACCGCGCTTACGGGACGCGATAAGCAGGCTCACACCTTCCCGCTGCCGCAGATCCCCTTCAGCGCCTGCCACTCCTTGTCCGTCAGCAGCGGCGGGCCGCTGGCGGGGCGGTCTTCCCTGGTCATGCGGGCGAGGCGGTCCTCGGTCAACGGGTGACTTGCGAGGATGGTGAAGCCGCTTCCGCCTTCCTTGCCGGTGATGCGGAACATCAACTCCGCCGCGGGCTTCGGCGAGCGGCCGAGCTTGTGCATGATCTCGATCGCGAAGGTATCGGCGGCGGTCTCGGCCTCGCGCGAATAGGAGGCCTCGACCACGCTGCGCGAGGCGAAGATCACGGCGGAGGAGCCGGTGACGTCGCCGAACAGCAGACCGATCAGGAACGAGGTGCCGCCGTTGTAGATCAGGCCGCGCATGCTGTCGTAATGCTTGAGATGGCCGAGCTCGTGGGCGAGGATGCCGGCGAGCTCGTCGGGGCTTTCGGCCCTGTCGAGCAGGGCCTTCAGCACGAAGACCTTGCCGCCCGGCAGCGCGAAGGCGTTCGGTATCGAGGACGGCAGCACACCGGCCGTCATGGAATCGTCGTCAAGGCCGGCGGCATCGCGCAGGCGGTTGACCAGCTTGGAAAAGGCCGCCTGACCGGCCGGATCATTGCAGGAGGCGCGCCCGAAAATGGTCTTCACCTGAACCTCGGCAGCATCGCCGATCCGCCGCTCGACCGGTTTCGGCACCAGCGGCGCGAGACGGTCGGCGGCGAGCGGCACGCCGAACAGCACGACGCAGACGATCGAGACGGCGGCGGCCACCGACCAGCCGACGATCTTTGCGACGCCGCGGCGCGTGGTCTGGTGCTCGTCGAGACGTGTGCAACGCGCGACCAGGTCCGCTGCGAGCGAAGCGTCGCGGATCTCGAGCCGTGCCAGTGGCGGCGCGGAGGTACATGCGAGCCGCAAGATGCCGGCGGGGCTGTCGGCACGGCGGATGTCGGGATAGGCCCAGCACGCGATCGTCTGCGCTCCCTCGGCCTCGCCCGCCTCGACGATCTCGAGCGCGTCACCGAGCCTCAGCGTGACCTGCCGCCTGCGGCTCGAAACGCCGTCGAACAGGATCGTCGGCTTTGCGGGCCGGGCCGCCGCCTCGACAGATACGTCGGTCACGACCTAGAATCCTGCGACATCGAGCCCATCGGCAAAGCCTTCGCCAAGCGCGCTGGCGAGCTCGCCGCGACCGCGCACATCCGCCGCCGCGCCAATGTCATGCACCTCGACGGTCTCAAGCACTTTCACCCAGATATCGTGCTGGAGATACATCCGCATGACGACGTTCAGCGCAAGCGCCAGGGCAAGATAGCCGATCACCATCATGGACAGAAGCGGAATACTCCGCGCGAACGCGTCGGGCCCGGCGGGCGCTCCGCCGAAGGCTGCGACCAGCCCGGTCGCGGCGGCGATGTAGAGCCCGAACAGGACGCTCAGCAGCATCCACCAGCCGATCACTTTCCAGTAGACGCCGTAGAACGCGTTGGTCGGCAAATTCGAGGAGACGTTCACGCCGCCGATGCGGATGCCGTCGAGCCACCAGCGCCACTCGCGCGCCTTGAACTGGGCATAGAAGAACGGGGCAAGCGGGAAGATGACCAGCGCGATCGGGCTCAGCAGCCACAGCCACCAGCCGCGCTTGAAGAACGTCCAGCCGTCGCCTGCGAAATCGCCGCGCAGATCGCCGAAATGGGTGTGCTGCATCTTGTAGCGTTCGAGCGAAGCCTCGCGCCAGGGCAGCGCCAGACCGAGGGTCAGGAACACCAGCAGGCCCCACAGCATGGCGCGGAACGAATAGGCCCAGCCCGACCCGTCCATCCAGAACCGCACGCCGCGCCAGACCGTGCGCGTCAGCCGGTAGCGCCGCGCGCGATAGATCGCGAACTGGCCGAAGGCGTAGAAGCTGATGAACAGCGGCGTCGAGGCAAAACCCTGCCAGCGCTCGAACTCGATGCCGATCAGGAAATAGGCGAGATAGATCGGCACCAGGATCGCGAGCGCGAACAGGAAGCCGATCAGGAGCTCCTTGCCGCGCCCGGTATATTCGGCGGCATCGCCGTCGATCGCGGTGTTCGACCAGAGATGACGGCGGATGTCGGTCACCAGCCAGAAGCGGTAGAAGCCGAAGGTGACCAGCTCGAGCATGGCCCCCTTGGTGACCATCTTGCGGAACTCGCTGCGGTCACCGGAGAAGTCGACCCGCGTGGGCGGCAGCGGCGGCGGTACTGGTTGGGGCGGGCCGATAGGAGCCCATTGCAAATCGTTCACGGCAGCAACCTCGGGATGCGGACCTGGTCCGCTCAAACTATAGATCAGAGGTTGGTCGATCCCCAAGATCGCCGGGTTCGATTTTCCCTCGGTTTCGAGCGATTTCTGGCATGATTTCAGGTCGAGCGGCGTGCGACAGGTCACGCTTCGTAACCCGGATGGAGCCAACGGGTCGGCGCGAAGCGCCGCCCGATGACAGGCTCCGCGCAATCCGGGACAGCGCCAATGGCGGCCCGAATCCCGGATTGCGCTTCGCTCCATCCGGGCTACGCACCTACGCCCCCTACCTCTCGCAAAGGTTGGATGTGGCAAAACTCTCCCTTGCTCCGGCGCAGACAACGGGTTGTAATTGCAAATCAAATACCGCAGCGCAGAATTCATAAAAAAGCGCGCGGTTCACGTCAGGGAGAGCGGTCATGCACGGGACCATCGAAAGCGCGGCAAAGCTCGACGCATTGCGCGCGCGCGCCTCATCACTGCCGCTTGAACAGTTCGATCCGGGYGATCCCGAATTGTTCAGGACCGATACGTTCTGGCCCTATTTCGATCGCCTGCGCCGGGAAGATCCCGTGCACTATTGCAAGGACTCGATGTTCGGGCCGTACTGGTCGGTGACGCGCTACAACGACATCATGGAGATCGAGACCAACCATTCGGTGTTCTCCTCGGCCTCCGCGCTCGGCGGCATCACCATCCGCGACATCGATCCCGACCTGCGCCGCGAGAGCTTCATCTCGATGGACCCGCCGCGCCACGCGGCGCAACGCAAGACCGTGGCGCCGATGTTCACGCCGACGCATCTGGACAATCTCGCGCTCAGCATCCGCGAGCGCTCGGCCGAGTGCCTGGACAACCTGCCGCGCGGCGAAGTGTTCGACTGGGTCGATCGCGTCTCGATCGAGCTCACCACGCAGATGCTCGCGGTGCTGTTCGATTTCCCCTGGGAGGACCGCCGCAAGTTGACGCGCTGGTCGGACATCGCCACCACCATTCCCGGTCCCGACGGCCTCGTCGCCACCGAAGACGAGCGGCAGGCCGAATTGACGGAATGCGCCGGCTATTTCGCGCGCCTCTGGAAGGAGCGCATCGAGCAGCCGCCGAAGAGCGACCTGCTCTCGATGATGGCGCATGGGGCTGCGACGCGCGACATGGATGCCAGGAACTTCCTCGGCAATCTCATCCTGCTGATCGTCGGCGGCAACGACACCACCCGCAACACCATGTCGGGCTCGATCTACGCGCTGAGCCAGCATCCGGAACAGTACCGCAAGCTGCGCGAAAACCCTGCTTTGCTCGACAGCTTCGTGCCGGAGGTGATCCGCTGGCAGACGCCACTGGCGCATATGCGCCGCACCGCACTCGCCGACTTCGAGTTCCGGGGCAAGCAGATCAAGAAAGGTGACAAGGTTGTGATGTGGTACGTCTCGGGCAACCGCGACGAAGGCGCGATCGAAAAGCCCTACGATTTCATCATCGACCGCGCCCGGCCGCGCACGCATCTCTCGTTCGGCTTCGGCATTCACCGCTGCGTCGGCTTGCGGCTTGCCGAATTGCAGCTCAAGATTATCTGGGAAGAGATTCTCAAGCGGTTCGATCATATCGACGTGGTCGGCGAACCAAAGCGGGTCTATTCGAGTTTCGTGAAGGGACTTGAAACCTTGCCGGTGAAAATTGCGGCGTGAGGCGTGACATGCGCCGGTGCTTCCCTCCCTCGCCCCGCTTGCGGGGAGAGGGTGGGGTGAGGGGGAGTCTCCACGGGGACGGTGACAGCCGAATCGTGGAGAGTCCCCCTCACCCGGATCGCATCTAACGATGCGATCCGACCTCTCCCCGCAAGCGGGGCGAGGTGAAGTGCGTCCGGCGCCCCGATTCAAACACTGGAGCTATCACATGAACATTCAGACTCCGGTCAAAACCGACAAGGCCGAACGCATGCGCAGGGCCCGCGAGGAGGCTTATGCGACGCCGCTTTCGCAATTCCATCCCGGCGCGCCCCGGCTGTTCCAGGACGACACGCTGTGGCCTTGGTTCGAGCGGCTGCGCAAGGAAGAGCCGGTGCATTACTGCACCAATGCGCCGATCGAGCCCTACTGGTCGGTGGTGAAATACAACGACATCATGCATGTCGACACCAATCACGGCACCTTCTCCTCCGACTCGACGCTCGGCGGCATCGGGATCCGCGACGTGCCGCAGGGCTATGACTGGCCGAGCTTCATTGCCATGGACCAGCCGCAGCATTCGGCGCAGCGCAAGACCGTGTCGCCGATGTTCACGCCAACCCATCTGGACGAACTCGCAAAACTGATCCGCCAGCGCTCGCAGACCGTGCTGGACAATCTGCCGCGCAATGAGACCTTCAACTTCGTCGAGCGCGTCTCGATCGAATTGACGACACAGATGCTCGCGACCCTGTTCGACTTCCCCTGGGAAGAGCGTCGCAAGCTGACGCGCTGGTCGGACGTCGCGACCGCGCTGCCCAAGAGCGGCATCGTTGCGTCGGCCGAGGAGCGCCGCCGCGAGATGGACGAGTGCTACGCCTACATGTCCAGGCTGTGGAACGAGCGCGTCAATTCCGCGCCGCGCAACGACCTGCTGTCGCTGATGGCCCATAGCGACGCCACCCGCTTCATGGACCCCGACAACCTCATGGGCAACATCATCCTGCTCATCGTCGGCGGCAACGACACCACCCGCAACACCATGACCGGCTCGGTGCTGGCGCTGAACGAGAACCCGGACCAGTACGAGAAGCTGCGGAACAATCCGGCGCTGATCGACACCATGGTGCCGGAGGTGATCCGCTGGCAGACGCCGCTCGCCCATATGCGGCGCACCGCGCTCCAGGACACCGAGATCGGCGGCAAGCACATCAAGAAGGGCGACCGCGTCGTGATGTGGTACGTTTCCGGCAACCGCGACGAGGAGGTGATCGACCGGCCCGAGGAGTTCATCATCGACCGTCCGCGGCCGCGCACCCATCTCTCCTTCGGCTTCGGCATCCACCGCTGCGTCGGCATGCGGCTCGCCGAGCTCCAGCTCAAGATCGTCTGGGAAGAGATGCTCAAGCGCTTCGACCGCATCGATGTGGTCGGCGAACCGAAGCGGATCTATTCCAGCTTCATCAAGGGATATGAGTCGTTGCCGGTAAGGATTCCGGGCTGAGCCCTATCCTCCGTCATTGCGAGCGCAGCGAAGCAATCCAGAGATCTATCCGCTGAGGCAGTCTGGATTGCTTCGCTGCGCTCGCAATGACGAGGTTCTGGATGCAGATACGGGCCACACTCGCAGTGATGAGCGCGGCGACACCCCAGCTATAAAATTCCGGCATGACAGCTCGCACAACATGTGATGGGCCGCACGCGCCCTTCTGTCCTAAACCGCCTTGAAAGCATCTAACTCAGCTTGATGTCCCAGACGCCTTCCTTGCGGCAGGCGGCGACCTCGTCGCGCAGCAGGGCGGTGATGGCGAGCGAGGCCGTCGAGGCCGGGCGGTCGATCGGAGAAGCGAAAATGAGCTCGCGCGTCATCGGCTTCGAGACGACAGCGGTTTCAAGCCGCCCGTCCGCGACCTCGCCATGCACCGACGAGGGCGGCAGCAACGCGAAGCCAAGCCCCTCCTCGACCAGGTTGGTCAGCACGCGGAACGAATCCGCCTCGAGCTGGACGTTGAGCTTGATCTTGCGCTGGGCGGCCGCATGCTCGATCAGCGCGCGGAGGCCGTGCGAATGACTGGGCAACACCAGCCGCTGCCGCAGCAGCCAGCCGATGTCGACGCTCTTCTTGCGCGCCAGGCCGCAGCCGCGCGGGCCGACCGCGACGATGTTGTCGCGGCCGAGGCTTTGCACGTTGAGATGCAGATCGGCCGAGCGGCCGTAGAGGATGGCGAGATCCATCTCGCCACGATGCAGCCATTCGACGAGATGGCCGCTGTAGCTCTCGACGATGCGCAGCGAGATACCCGGAAATTTTTCGACGCAGCGCCGCGCGAAACGCGCCGACAGCACGCAGCTCACGGTCGGAACCAGGCCGAGCACCACCTGGCCGGACGGCGGTCCCTTGGCCGACTGGATGTCGTCGCGGATCTGGTCGATCTGGCGCACGATGCCGGAGGTGCGTGCCAGCAACAGGCGGCCGGCCTCGGTCAGCACCATGCCGCGGCCGTTGCGCGTGAACAGGTCGACGCGCAGCTCGTGTTCCAGAAGCTTGATCTGCCGGCTCAGCGCCGGCTGCGCCACGCGCAGCGTGTCGGAGGCCTTCGAAAGGCTGCCGAGCTCCGCCACACAACTGAAGGTCCTGAGCTGCCGGAAATCCATGCTTGCCAATCCTGGAAGGCTACTCCATACGCTATAGCAAATGAGCATAGGGGGATGGCGTTGTTTTCACAACGCCAGGGGATTGGCCGGCGTTATCTTAACTGCCGCTACGAACGGGAAACGCCATGAGCCAAGAAAAGCAAGACGAGCACCACACCGAAGATCACGCCGACATCCGCGAAGCCGTCGCAAAGCTCTGCGCGCAGTTTCCCGGCGAATATTGGCGCAAGCTCGATCGCGAGATGGCCTATCCCAAGGCCTTCGTCGATGCGCTGACCGAGGCCGGCTATCTCTCGGTGCTGATCCCCGAGGAATATGGCGGCGCGGGCCTGAAGCTTTCCGCCGCGGCGGCGATCCTCGAAGAGATCCAGCGCGCAGGCTGCAATGGCGGCGGCTGCCACGCCCAGATGTACACGATGGGCACCGTGCTGCGGCACGGCAATGCCGAGCAGAAGGCAAAGTATCTGCCGAAGGTCGCGAGCGGCGAACTGCGCCTGCAAGCCTTCGGCGTCACCGAGCCGACCAGCGGCACCGACACGACCTCGCTGAAGACGTTCGCGCGCAAGGACGGCAATGCCGGCTACATCGTCAACGGCCAGAAGATCTGGACCAGCCGCGCCGAGCATTCCGACCTGATGATCCTGCTGGCGCGCACCACGCCGAAAGATCAGGTCAAGAAGCGCACCGACGGTCTCTCGGTGTTCATCGTCGACATGCGTGAGGCCAAGGGCAAGGGCCTGGAGATCCGCCCGATCCGCACCATGATGAACCACGCCACCACCGAAGTGTTCTTTACCGACATGAAGGTGCCGGCGGAGAATTTGATCGGCGAGGAGGGCAAGGGGTTTCGCTACATCCTCTCCGGCATGAACGCCGAGCGCATCCTGATCGCGGCGGAATGCGTCGGCGACGCCAAGTGGTTCATCGCCAAGGCGTCGAACTACGCCAAGGAGCGCGCGGTGTTCGGCCGGCCGATCGGTCAGAATCAAGGCATCCAGTTCCCGATCGCCAAGGCCTATGCTGCGATGCGCGCGGCCGAGCTGATGGTGAAGGAGGCGACGCGCAAATACGAGGCCGGGCTCGACTGCGGCGCGGAAGCCAACATGGCAAAAATGCTGGCGGCGGATGCGTCCTGGGAAGCGGCAAATGCCTGCGTTCAGACCCATGGCGGCTTCGGCTTCGCCGAGGAATACGACGTCGAGCGAAAATTCCGCGAGACGCGGCTCTACCAGGTGGCGCCGATCTCGACCAACCTGGTGCTGTCCTTCATCGCCGAGCACGTGCTCGGCATGCCCCGCTCGTACTGAGGCAGCAATCATGGGAGCATTGGACGGGATCAGGGTGATCGCGGTCGAGCAGGCGGTCGCCGCGCCGTTCTGCTCGTCGCGGCTGGCGGACGCCGGCGCCGAGGTGATCAAGATCGAGCGGCCCGAGGGCGATTTCGCCCGCGGCTATGACGCGGCGGCCAAGGGCCAGAGCAGCTACTTCGTCTGGCTCAACCGCGGCAAGCAATCGGCGGTGGTCGATCTCGCCACCAAGGAGGGCCGCGCCGAACTGGAGAAACTGATCGCCAGCGCCGACGTGCTGGTGCAGAACCTCAAGCCCGGCTCGATGGACAAGCTCGGCTTTTCGCGCGAGCGCCTGCTGAAGGACTATCCCAAGCTGATCTCCTGCACCATCACCGGCTATGGCGACGAAGGCCCCTACGCGCACCGCAAGGCCTATGATCTGCTGATCCAGGCCGAGAGCGGGCTGGCATCGATCACCGGCAATCCAGACGGCGCCTCGCGGGTCGGCATGTCGATCGTCGACGTCGCGACCGGCGCCACCGCGCATGCCGCGATCCTGGAGGCGCTGATCGCGCGCGGGCGCACCGGCAAGGGCTGTGACATCCGCATCTCCATGTTCGATGTGATGGCGGACTGGTGCACCGTGCCGCTGCTCAACTCGGAAGCCGGCAATCCGCCGAAGCGCATGGGTCTCCGCCATCCCTCGATCGCGCCCTATGGCGTGTTCACGTCGAAGGACGGCAAGGACATTTTGATCTCGATCCAGAGCGAGCGCGAGTGGAAGACGCTGTGCGCCGAGGTGCTGGACCAGCCCGATCTGCCGAGCGATCCGCGCGTCGCCAACATGGTCGAGCGCGTGCGCAACCGCGACTTCACCGACAAGACGGTGGCCGACGCCTTTGCCAAGATGACGCGCGACGAGCTGTTGAAGCGGTTGTCCGATGCCGACATCGCGTTTGCCGAGGTCAACACCATGGCCGACCTCACCAACCATCCGCATCTGCGCCGCATCGAGGTCGACACGCCGAACGGCCGCGTCAGCTATCCCGCGCCGGCGCCGATCGTCGTCGGCGAGACCCGCGCTTACGGCGCCGTGCCCGGCATCGGCGAACGGCCCCAATCGAAGACATAACAGAGCGAGGCGTCATGACCGGGAAGCTCGACATCGATCATCTGCGGCAATGGATCGGCCGCAGCACGGAGGCCACCGACATCGTCACCGCGCAACTCGTGAAGGGTTTGCGCGCGACTCTGTTCCAGGAGGTCGGCGAACCCACGAAGGGTGATGCCGCGCCGTTCACGGTGCATTGGTGCCTGGCGCAGCCGGTGTTTCCGATGTCGATGCTCGGCCCCGACGGCCACCCGACCCGTGGCGGCTTCCTGCCGCCGGTGCCGCTGCCGCGCCGGATGTGGGCGGGCGGCGAGATCGAATTCATCGAACCCTTGTGCGTCGGCGATGAATCGACGCGCACCTCGCGCATTGCCGACGTCACGGTGAAGACGGGATCGACCGGCACGCTGTGCTTCGTCGCGGTCGAGCACACCGTGACCTCGCCGCGCGGTATCGCGCTTCGCGAGCGGCAGGACATCGTCTATCGCGAGATGACGACCACGCCCGCGGCCCCAGCCAAGGCCCCGCCTCCGCCACCGAAAGCGCAGCACCGCGAGACGCATGTCTCCGATCCGGTGCTGCTGTTCCGCTATTCCGCGCTGACCTTCAACGGCCACCGCATCCACTATGATCGCGACTATGTCACCAAGGTCGAGGGCTATCCGGGCCTGATCTTCCACGGCCCGTTGCAGGCGGCGCTCATCATCGAGATGGCCGCGAAGCTGCGCGGCGGCAAGCCGCCGAAGAAATTTTCGTATCGCGGGCTTCAGCCGTTGTTCGAAGGCAGCGAGTTTTCCATCAACGCCAATGACGGCGGCGAGAGCATCGAGCTGTGGACCGCGAACGCGGAAGGGCAGCCGACCATGAAGGGCACGGCGGTGTGGTGATGTTCGTCATTCCGGGGCATCGCGTAGCGATGAACTATGGTGCGCAATTGCGCACCTGAGAATCTCGAGATTCCGGGTTCGCTTCGCGCCCCGGAATGACGAGCCAAACAATAAGCATTCGGGAACGGAAACCATGTCCAAGAACGGCAAGAGCGGCAGCAAATCCGTCACCGTCAAGCAGGCGACGCTCGACCTGCTGCGCGCCTTCGGCATCAGACGCGTCTTCGGCAATCCCGGCTCGACCGAGCTGCCGTTCCTCAGCGACTGGCCCGGCGACATCGACTACGTGCTGGCGTTGCAGGAAGCCTCCGCGGTCGGCATGGCCGACGGCTACGCGCAGGCGACGCGCAATGCCGGCTTCGTCAATCTGCATTCGGCGGCCGGCGTCGGCAACGCGCTCGGCAACATCTACACCGCGCACCGCAACCAGACCCCGTTGGTGATCACCGCGGGCCAGCAGGCGCGCTCGATCCTGCCGCTCCAGGCATTCCTCTATGCCGAGCGCGCGTCGGAGTTTCCGCGGCCCTATGTGAAGTACAGCGTCGAGCCGGCGCGGCCCGAGGATGTGCCGGCCGCGATTGCGCGTGCCTATTACACCGCGATGCAGCCGCCATGCGGGCCGACCTTCGTGTCGATCCCGATCGATGACTGGGCGCATGCCACGGCGCCGATCGAGGCGCGCAAGGTCAGCCGCGAGATCGGACCCGAGCCGGAAGCAATGAAGGCGCTGGTCGCGGCGTTCGGTTCAGCAAAACACCCTGCTCTCGTCGTCGGCCCCGGTGTCGACCGCGCCGGCGCGGKCGAGCTGATGGTGAAAGTGGCGGAGAAGGCGAAGGCGTCCGTCTGGGTCAGCCCGTTCTCGGCGCGCTGCTCGTTCCCCGAGCGGCATCCGCAGTTCGCGGGCTTCCTGCACGCCTCGCCCGCGCAGCTCTCCGATGCATTACGCGAGCACGATCTCGTCGTGGTCATCGGCGCACCGGTGTTTACCTTCCATGTCGAGGGGCATGCCGCGATCTTCGACGGCGGCGCGACGATCTTCCAGATCACCGACGACCCCGATGCCGCCACGGTGACACCGGCCGGCACCAGCATCATCGCGACGATGAAGCCGGCGCTTGGCCTGCTGCTCGATCTCCTGCCGGAGAGCAGGCGCGCCACGCCAAAGGGCCGCACGCTGCCGCCGGCGCCGCAGGCCGGCGATCCGCTGCCGGTCGAATTCCTGCTGCATTCGCTGTCGCTGGCCATGCCGGATGGCAGCTCGCTGGTCGAGGAAGCGCCCTCGCACCGGCCGGCAATGCAAAAATTCATGCCGATGCGCGGCCAGGACAGTTTTTACACCATGGCGAGCGGCGGCCTCGGCTACTCCCTGCCCGCCGCGGTCGGCATGGCGCTCGGCAAGCCAAAGCAACGCACGGTCTGCCTGATCGGCGACGGCTCGGCGATGTATTCGATCCAGGCGCTGTGGACCGCCGCGCAGCGCAAGCTGCCGCTCACCATCGTCGTCATCAACAATTCCGGCTACGGCGCGATGCGCTCGTTCAGCCAGGTGATGCAAGTGCGAAACGTGCCCGGGCTGGAATTGCCGGGGATCGATTTCGTCAGGCTCGCCGAAGGCATGGGCTGCGATGCGGTGCGGGTGACGAAGGCGGTGGAACTGGGCGGAGCGTTACAGCGCGCGATGACGTTCGAAGGCACGAGCCTGGTCGAGGTGGTGGTGGATTCGGCGGTGCCGCTGCTTTACGCGCAGAAGCATTGATGCTGTCGTCCCGGCCTAGGGTCTGTACTCAATAGGGATTCCATCTGAAATTAGTTTGTGATTCAAGCATCTCAGCGGAAGGGAGGCTTGAATGGCAAAGCAGGTCTACTGGCTCAGCGATGCGGAATGGCGGCGGGTTGAGCCGTTGTTGCCGCGAGGGCGCAAGGGAGCCCATCGGGTCGATGATCGACGCGTGATCAGCGGCATCGTGCACATGCTGAAATCTGGCTCGCGCTGGCGCGATTGCCCGGAAGTCTATGGCCC
>NZ_JBFULU010000066.1:0-31399 GCF_054049735.1 Bradyrhizobium sp. P5_C12 | reverse complement strand
CATCCAGACAAATAGGCGATTGCGAAACTCAAGAGATAGATGCCGACTTCAATAGTGACAAGATTCAATAGTGACAAGATAGGAGTCAATCGGCAGCTGCTCGATCGCGGCTTCGGGCAACGCTGCAACGACGAGCCAGCCAGGAAGACCACTGAGCCCCACGAAAAAACCGCGCGTCTTGTCGTTAGGAGCGAGATAGGCCGCCGCCAGCATGAACAGAATATAACACGTGTAAAGGCCGACGCAGATCAGGCCGCCTCGATTGAACTTCACGCCCCTTCTCCCGCTATCTGGCATCACGTCCGGCGCTATGCCCGACTGAGAGCGGCGTGGACAACCAGCGCCGTCGCGAGCAGCACGATGACGCAAATCCCAAACCCGATCCACCCGCAGGCCTTTGCCGCAGTTCAATCCTTCCATTCGCATCGCGACGACAGCCCGGCCACCGCAACGACTGCGGAGATGCGCTGAAAGGCTCGACATAGATCCAGCCGAATGAAAGGAACGGCAAAGTGGCTCGCGCCACCGCGTATCCGATCAAGTCGACCAGTATTCCGAACACCAACATCGTAGAACTCACGCAGCGGTAGAGACTGCACGTCATAGAACATATCAAGAACACAGTCAACCACAGGTTACATCGTGCCAACCGAGCCCGTCACACCCAGCCCTGCTCGGCATACCGGATCGGCCGGTTGAACGCGGCCACCCTGCCCGGCTGCTCGTAGCAGACCGCCATCAGCCCCAGCGCGTCGGCGGCGTGGCTCGACCAGTCGTGCTCGGGGCCGAGGCCGATGTTGCGCGTCTCGTCCTTGCGCTCATGATAGAAGCCGAGCGCCTCGCGGCCGGGCTCGGTGGTCGCCGCGTTGAACCAGAGCTGCGGCCCGAGCCGCCGCAGCGCCTCGATCCGCATCATCGCCGCACCCGGCCCCTGGTTCTTCACCGGCGGCTCGACCGTAAAGCCGGCCTCGCGCAAATGATCTTCATAGCGCTTGCCGGTGATGTTGTTGGCGGCGATGCCGTCATGCGGCAGATGGAGAATTGCGTTGGCGTAACCGCGCGAACGCAGCCAGTTGGCGTGATACGCCAGCACCTGGCCGACGCTCTCGTAATAATCGAGAACGCGAATTTCGCTTTCGACCCACTGCACGATCCAGATCGTGAAGGCATCTGCCGCAGCGCCCGCGCCGCCGATATCGATGAAGGCACGCAGCGGCAATAGCGGATCCGCCGCGACTTTCCCGATCCGCCCCTGTGCGCACGCCTCCGACAGCAGTGAGGCGAAATACGCGCCCTCGAAGGCGCGCGCATACTCGCCCTCCCAGATGTGGTCGTAGCGCTCCGGATAGAGTTTCTGGTCGAGCAACCGCTCCTCCTCAAGCACATCAGGAAACCAGGGATTGTCGCGCCAGTTCGCTTTCACCACGACGGCCCCGTCGGGCCGGCGCCCGCGCAGAAAATCGTCGATCGCATCGCTCTTGCGGCGCGGATTCCAGCTCGCCCAGAGTTCAGAGTCCTTGGCGCGGATCGTCGGCCGCAGCAGCGCAAGGCTGCGCGCGCTCAGGCTCTGCGCCTCGTCGATCCAGGCGATGCGAAATCCCTCCAATGATTTGATCGAGTCGGCCGTGTGATCCTGAAGGCCGCGGAAGATAATGAGCCCGTCGCCGGGCGTCTCGATCTTGTCGCTGAACAGCTTGAAGCCGTGACCGAGACCGAGGCTCGCGATCTTGCCCTCGATCAGCCGCTTCGAGGATTGCGCCAGCGTCCGCTGCGCCTCGCGAATGCAAACCGCGAGCGTGCCGCGCTCGGCTTGGCAGGTCTCGACCAGGAGCTCGCCGAAGAAATGCGACTTGCCCGAGCCGCGCCCGCCGTAGACGCCCTTGTAGCGCGCTGGCTTCAGCAGCGGCTCGAAGATCTTGGCCGTCGGAATTTTCAGGATGGACAATGGATGCGCTCGCTCGCCCTACGGCAGGCCGGTGCGCCTGCGCCACATCGCGGACCAGTCTTCGTTGTTTGGTGTGTCGGGTTGTCCCTGCGGAGCTTGATTGAAGCCAGCGACGACGCGGCCGGACGACGTAGGCCACGATCCGAATCGTTTCTCGAAGTCGCTTCTTGGCGAAGACGGAAACGAAGCGTCAGGAGGAATGGCGGGTACCGGCACGGGATCATTCGAGTTGAAGGCGGATCGATCCGATTTTCCGGCAGGCATCCTCCTCAGAATCCGCACATCTTCGGGACGGGTCCCTGGCACCATATCCGTGTTTTGCAGATACCGCTGATACTCCGGAATGTAAGCCGGCGCGGGAATTGGATCGAACCGTCCTAGCGCATCGGCAAACGCACCGGGGTCAAGAACATTACCTGCGTGATCCTTGATCTGATAATGGACGTGGTGCTGGCCTGGATTGCCCTTCTTATCAAAAAGACCGGTGTTACCCATCGTGCCAATCACTTGACCCGCCGCAACCACATCGCCGACCTTAACGTACCGAGAGTTGGTATGCAGGATCTGGTGCCGCAAGCCGTTATTGTCTCTGATCGAGATCGTCCCCCACTGATCGTCACCGGCGCGCTCAACGACGCCATTCACGGGAGACCGCAAGTCCGGGTGGTTCGTGTTCAGCTGAGCCTCCTGACCACCAACATAATTGAAATCGATGCCCCGGTGTGGGTTACTTGATCCGCGTGGCCTGCCCGTCACTGCGCCGTATGGACTCGTAACGTGAGGCGAGATCCCCCCGACGGGCTGAAGAATACGTCGCATCATGTCGTCCCACATGTTGAAATCCCTTTTTGAAGAAGGAGAGAGAGCTTCACGCGAATTGACAGACAGCGGTCCCCGCCGTTTCGCTAGCGGGCGACGGCTTGCTCAACTCTCGCTGATCCACTAAATATTTCGCGCGCGGTAGTTTCATGTAAGACATGCCGCATTCGCCGGAGGGGGCTTACGTGAACAGAGTTATTCGTCGCGGAATTCTCAGTCGGGTTTTCTCTGCGGCTGCGCTGGTCGCTCTCGCACTTCCTGCCTTCGCACAGGAACCGCCTGCTCCGACATTCGGCAAATGGCGTCCCAAGGCCGGTGTCTACGCCGAACCTGGCAAGAATTTCCAGTCGAACTGCGATGAAAGCGGCGGCCTTACAATCGATCTTGGCGAGAAATCGGTCAGCGGTTACGAATGGGGCTGCGACGTCAAGAAAGTCACCGATGTTGGCCCAGGCGCGCTGAAGGTTGACATGGTCTGTGACGATTACAATCTGGCGCAAAACCTCAACCCGCGCGACCCCAACTGGGCGAACAGACAATTCAACGAGGTCATGTTCATCAAACGGCTCGATGCGGCGGCGATCTCCGTCCAGAAGAGCCTGAATGGGAAGCTCAAGGATCCTCCCTGGCGCGCGGCCTACTGCCCTCTGAAAACACAGCGCGCGCTTGCTGAGGCCACGCTGAGAGCCAAGGTAGAGGCCAAGCAGAAGGCCGAGGAAGCCAAGCGGAAGGCCGAAGAGGAACTCACTCTCAAAAGCGCTCATCCGCGAGATGGCGTCTACGCCGCGGTGGATGCCGATTTCGAGGAACGTTGCTTGAAATTCAGCGACACGGTCGTTTCGTTCGCCAGGAAGTCAATCGTTACTGCCTCGAACAAGTGCGATATCCGCCGCACGCGTGTTCAACTCCCGGACACCGTCAGGATCGGCGCCGATTGCACATTGCAGCCGGCTTCGAACGGGGACGCTGTCGGCGTACAGAATGTGGACACAACTCCGGACCGCGAGAACCTGATGTTCAAGAAGATCGACGACAAGACCGTCATCCTCTGGATCATCAACAACGGACACTTTACCGGCGACGGCCGAAAGCTGTCCTATTGCGGCGATCAGGTGCAGCGCGCCTACGCCGGACAACGCCGGACCGGTAAGCAGACAAAGAATTAGCCCGTAGGCATCAAGACGAAAAACCCGCGCCGGATTGCGTCCGCGCGGGCAACACCAACTTCTGTCGATGATGCCATTCTGCCGGTGTTTTGCCCGACGTGTCAAACGATCAATCGACATTCCGAAATCGAGGTTGCGCGCGCCCAAGCAACGTCTCGAAGATCTTGGCGGTCGGAATTTTCGGGATGGACAATGGATGCGCTTGCTCGCCCTAAGGCAGACCGGTGCGCCTGCGCCACATCACGGACCAGTCTTCGTTGTTTGGTGTGTCGGGTTGTCCCTGCGGAGCTTGATTGAAGCCAGCAAGGACGCCGCCGGAAGACGCAGGCCACGATCCGAATCGTTGCTCGAAGTTGCTTTGCGGCGGGGTCGGAAACGACGCATCGGGAGGAATAAAAGGCACCGACACACCATCACTCGAATTGAAGGCGGATCGATCCGATTGTCCGGCAGGCATTCTTCTCAGGACCCGCACATCTTCGGGACGGGTCGCAGGGACAAGGTCCGCGTCCTGGAGATACCGTTGATGCTCCGAAACGTAAGCGGGCGAGCTCGGCGCAGGCACCTCTCGTTGCTTCCAATATGCCTGAGGATCGAGACGATTCCCGGCGGCGTCGATCAATTGATAATGAAGATGATGATCACCACTCTCCGCGTACTTCTCGCGCACTCCCATGTTGCCCATCGTGCCAACCATCTGCCCCGCGACAACCCGATCGCCGATGCTGACGTATTGCCTGTGCGTGTGCAGTAGCTCGTGTGACACGCCATCTGCATCCCTGATCGCTATCCGACCTGCAGACCCTTCGTCTGCATTCGTCACGATGCCATCGACCGGAGAGCGAAATGCGGGATGCCTCAGATTGATCCTCTGCTGTCCGTTTGGTCCGACGTAGTAGTTCGCATCCACGCCACGATGAGGCGACGTGCCAACGTCCCGGATCGCACCGTATGGGCTGGTCGTGTGCGGTTGAAAGCCGTCGGTCGGTGGCAATATCCGTCGCAGAGCATCTTCCCAAGACGTATGAATTTCCTCTTCGTTGAATGGACTGCGGCGGACCAGGCAATGCAAATTCGTACGGCACTTGCTCAACCCATGGTCGACGCACTATTCTCGATTCCCGGGGCGCCCTTCTGACAGCCCGCCGCGAAACCTTGCGCAGGAATGGATTCGTGAAACTGAATTGGATCAAGCGCTTTACCTCGTTGTCGATGCTTGCCACGCTCTTGCTGTCGTGCGCTGGCCTGCCTATCCACGCCCAGGAAAGCCCCAAGAGCGCGCCCGGTAAATGGCGCCCAAAAGACGGCGCCTATGCAAAGCCAGGCCCCGGTTTCGATGCGAGATGCGGGGAGTACGGCGACATGCAGATCGACTGGAGCGATAATTTCACCTCGGGCGGCGAAGAGGGCTGCAAGATTAGCAAATTATCGGATACCGCTCCTGGCAGCATCAGACTTGATGTGGTCTGCGAGTCCGCTGACAGGGAAGGACATCCGTACAAGGAGATCATTCTCCTGAAGAAGGTCGACGAGAAGACGATCTTCGTTCGCGAGACCCAAGACGGGAAGTTCAAGCGGCCCGGCGGTTCGATGGCCTATTGTCCGGACAGCGCGCAGCGCATGTATAGCGAATCCAGAAAGAAAGGCTGATCTGAGCTCCGGCGATTTTTCACGGCCCGCCGGTTCAAGCGTCGCGCCCGGCAGCACCACTGCCCAAGCCCCCCGGATAAACGATGATGCGCTCGATCCGGTGAATCAGTTCGAGCACGCCATCCTCGCCATTCTCGATCGGCTGGGCCGCCTTGCCCCAGCCGCGATCCAGGATCGCATTGGCGGCCGAGACGCGGGCGGCCGGCGTTGCGTCGTCGCTGCGCATGATGCCAACGAGCACCCTGAGCGCGGTCCTGGTGTGGCTGCGCGCAAGCGAGCGGATTTCGGTCAGCGTGCGCGCGCTGGACGTCTTCCTTCGCGCGGGGACGCGGACCGGCTCACTCACAAGCGCAATTTCCATCTCCTCGCTCACGAGAACATCTCCCACAGCACGATTGCAACCAGGCCCGCGAGCGCGAGCGATATCAGATAGGCGGTCATCGTCTCTCCCCGAAAAAGAAATGCGCGGCAGATCGCGTGACGAAGCGCGATCGTTTCGGGCGCGAATCCTATCTCCGTGTCTCCGGAGACCGCAGCGGCGCGAGCAACAGGCCCAGCGCCGCGGGCCGGCACGTTCGCGCGTGCACGGCCAATAAACTGGTTCGGACGGCGGCGCGCCGATCGGCGCTCCATGTATGCGAGTGCGTGGCCATAATGCGGCCGCCGTCCGATCTCGAACCGAGACGAAAAAACCCGCGGCGGATGTTATCCGCGCGGGTGAACCAAACTCGTCTCGATGATGTCATTCTGCCGGTGTTTTGCCCGACGTGTCAAATCCTGTGTTGGCGAAACTGTCGTCACACGAAGCGGACATGAAAAAGCCCGCCGCGGATCGTTTCCGCGCGGGCTTAGTCAAACTCGTTTCGATGATGCCATTCTGCCGGTGTTTTGCCCGACGTGTCAAACCCTGTGTTGAGCGAGATTGTCGTCATACGAAGCGGACATGAAAAAGCCCGCCGCAGATTGCTCCGCGCGGGCCGAACCAAACTCGTTTCGATGATGCCATTCTGCCAGTGTTTTGCCCGACGTGTCAAACACCGCCGACTGCAAGAGAGAACGCTCTCCCTCCCAGCTCAATATGTGGTGCRCAAGGGGCTTGCTTCAAGTCCCCGACCATCGCGTAGAACCCCCGACCCAAACAACAAGTCGAGGGGTCACGACATGCCTGTACTGCTTCCGACGTCCCCGTCGCGCGGCCGGACTGAGCGCACCGCAAGGAACTCGGCGCCTGCCAACCATGCCGTGGTGATTGCCGGCGGCGGGCCGACCGGACTGATGCTGGCCGCCGAACTCGCCCTCGCGGGTGTCGACGTCGCCATTGTCGAGCGGCGCGCAAACCAGGAGCTGGTTGGTACGCGCGCCGGCGGATTGCACGCGCGCACAATCGAGATCCTCGATCAACGCGGCATCGCTGGCCGCTTCCTGCGTGAAGGACAAGTCACCCAGCTCGCAGGCTTCGCATGGACCCGGCTCGACATCAGCGACCTCCCCACCCGGCACGCTTACGGGCTCGCGCTGCGGCAGAGCCACATCGAGCGTATTTTGGCCGGCTGGGTCGAGGAGCTCGCGGTGCCGGTCTATCGGCGGCGCGAGGTGACCGGCTTCATTCAGGACGAGACCGGCATCGACGTCACGCTGTCCGGCGGCGAGACATTGCGCGCAAATTGTCTGGTCGGCTGCGACGGCGGCCGTAGCCTGGTGCGCAGGGCCGCCGGCATCGACTTCGCCGGTTTCGGCCCGACGCTCAGCAACCTCATGGCCGAGGTCGAGACGGGCGAGGAGCCGGTCTGGGGCCTGCGTCATGACGCGCTCGGCTTTCACGGCCTCAGCAAATCGGAGAGCGGGCGAGTTCTGGTCGTCGTGACGGAAGCGACGCTCGAGCGCAGCGGCGAGCCCACGATGCGCGATCTCAGCGACGCGCTCGTCGCCGTGTACGGCACGGACTTCGCGCTCAAGAATCCCGCCTGGATCTCCCGCTTCACCGATGCGAGCCGGCAGGCTGCGTCCTATCGCAAGGGGCGCGTGCTGCTCGCCGGCGATGCCGCGCATATCCATCACTCCGTGGGCGGACAAGGCCTCAACACCGGCGTGCAGGATGCCGTCAATCTCGGCTGGAAGCTCGCGCAGGTGGTCAAGGGCATTTCGTCGGACAGCCTGCTCGACAGCTACCACGCCGAACGCCATCCCGTCGCAGCGCGCGTGCTGCGCAACACCATGGCGCAGATCGCCCTGCTTCGCCGCGGCGACGACGGCCTCAAGGCCGCGCGCGACGTCGTGTCCGACCTGCTCGCCATGGCTGAGCCGCGCAACCACGTTGGCGCGATGATGAGCGGGCTCGACATTCAGTACGATCTCGGCGAGGGGCACGCGCTGCTCGGGCGGCGCATGCCCGATCTCGATTTGACGATCGAAGGACGCCCATCGAGATTATTCACCCTGCTGCATGGCGCGCGAGGCTTGCTGCTCAATCTTGGCAAGGCCGGCGGCCTCGACATCGAACCCTGGTCAGATCGGATCAATCTCATCGACGCCGACTACGACGGCCCCTGGCAGCTTCCGGTCATCGGACAGGTTGCGGCGCCCACAGCCGTGCTGGTACGGCCTGACGGGCATGTGGCTTGGGTGGGAGATGAGAGCCAACGCGGACTCGCGAACGCGCTGACGAGATGGTTTGGAGCGGCTGTAGCGGCGTAGCGCCCAAACGTCTCACGTGCCGTCGAAACAAACAAAGCCCGCGGCATCCCGCGGGCTTGATCCGAACTCTTTCGATGGTGCCATTCTGCCAGTGTTTTGCCCGACGAGTCAAACGACTCGATCTCGAACGGCATACGCACGACTCCGTAGCCAGTCTTCACTCCGGCCGAAGGAGCGGCCGTATCCAGCGCGAGAACCACTCCTCAGCGTCATTGTGAGGATTGCCCGGATCATCTACTCCGAAGATCGGATGCGGAATGAGGTAGCTCGGCTCATCCGCGAATACACCAATCGGCCTGCTCGTCTGCGGCGGCCGGTCCACACCGGTCGGCATGGTCCAGTTGCCAAACCGATCGTTGAATTCCGTGGAAGGCAGATATGGGACTGGCGCACTCCCGGACGCGAACACGCTACCCGCGTTCGACGCGTTGACACGGGTGAGACGCCGAACTTCTTCGGGCGCGACAGTTCCTGCGGCAGGAGCGGCTGGCGCTTCTGCCGCGTCCTGGGCAGGTATGGTGCCAGCTGGCGTGTTGGCCCAGTTTCCGAAGCGATCGGCAAAAGTGGTGCTGTGGGCCGCTTCTCGGTCAAGCGTCTTGCTCTCGATCCGTGGTGGTCTAGATGGAATTCTGAGCGAGCCGCCCCAATCCTTGCCAAAGCGAAGCGGAGAATAATCGCCGTCGAATGAATCGTAAGGAGCCGCCCCTTTGGAGAAGACGMTTCCATCGGCAACCTGGCTTTCACTTGGGTTATTTGCCGAGAAAGCAGGTCGGGTGGCAGCGGTAACGGTTGCGCCCGCGAGTAACGCAGCACCGAGCCCCTGTGCTCCAGGTATCATCATAGCTCCTGCACTGAGTACAGCTGCCCCCATCAGCAACGCAGAGCCTCGGTCAGCAGGTGCCGGCGGCCCCAGCACTTGTGATCCATCGGAGAGCCGCATGAGCGGTTGGCCTGTCTCCGAATGGAATTGCAAGACTTGTGGCTCCGGTGGCATGGCCGTGGTCGGAGGCAATTGACCGAGCCGTTGTTCATTCGGACTTAGCGCGGGAAAAGCTGGGAGCACACCTGTGAAGCGCGGATCAATTCGCGTCAGGCGCTCTGTTTCGTTCAGACCGGCGAGAGAAGGTGAATTGTAGCCCGGCAGGGACGGGAAGTCGCTCGGATTGGCTGGTGTCGAGCCGGGTATGCGAAAAATGCTTGAGGAGGGATCAAGCGCTGCGAACTTGGAATGCCACGGCGTTCCCTCCAGGTCCTGATTACCTGCAGTTATGTTGACGCCAGGATTTCGGGCTATCACTTCATCTAGCAGTTTCTGTCTCACTGGATTGTCCAGGTAGAGCAACCATTTAATTAGATGGTCCTGGCCGGAAGCTGCTCCTTTTTGCTCGAGGTCTCTGATTGCCCTAAGTATCTCCGGGTATTGATCGCGATAGGCCTTGTAGTCCCTGAATATCTTCTCAATACCCAGATCAACGTCCTCGCGCGTTTTACCGATCGGCACATTTGTATAGAGATCGCTGTTGACGAAGCCGATACGCATTGCGTCAATAAGAGTCCTCATTTCTGCAGCTCGATCGCTTGGACTCGAAATATCTGCGATCCGCTCAAGTGTTTTACAGACGGCTTTTACATAGGAAGAAACGTGTCTGCTGGGATGAGGCGACGCATCTAGTTTCGCGGCAACCTCCCGATCTCCTGGCAGATAGATACGATTTGCGGGAGAATCGATATCGAACGTTTTCTTATCTATATCGCGAAACGCGCGGTGGCCTCTAAAGCGCTCTAGGATAATGTGATGATCAAAGAGAATTGCCATGCGCCCTCACGCAATGGGTCTCATTAGGACGTGGACTGATGAACTCCGATCCGGAGACGTATTGAGGCGAGCGCGACCGCGGCGGGAACGTCGCGCGTTCGTCAAACCGGATTGCAATGCTTCTGAAATGCTTGGGCTTACAGCCGAAGCGCTCGATCACCCGGCGCACGGAGCGCTGAACCAGTCGCCGTCCTGAACGAATATCGGCCAGGCGCTTCTGATCTCGTGCGAAGAATGCATCGGCGTTATGACCGCCATCGACGCCACAGCACGCGGCCCCCACTCTCCACCGAAAAGGAAGCAGCGGGCAGATCGTGAGCCCGATCGAGAGCTAGTTTGAGCGTAGTCGGCGGGCTGCTTTCACCGGCGGCCGTGTTGATCTTGATGCCTATGTTCCGCAAGAATGATCGATGGCGTAGTCTTCGCCATTTTTATTCGCTGCAGCGTTATGAGGTTTCGACGCGTCGATCTGCACATTTGAATGCGGCAAGGCTGTCGAAATGTCACAGCTGGGCATTGTCCATATCAACGATCGCGGGGCGTGCGACGATCGCATCGTCCCGTGAGATCAGGGCAGCCGGCCGGAAGTACACGGAAAGTGCCGCTAAGGAGCCGCAGATCGTCTACTCGCGCTCCCGCGAGTGTCCGCGAGCGAACCAGACCTCATTACGCACACAGAATCCGGGCTGGCTCAGAGCTTTGAGACGTCGCTAAACCAAATTCTCTTGAGGCCCGCGGACTTGCAGGCGTCCTTCAATTCTTGATCGCATATGACGTCAGCCTCGCTATGAGCCATACGAAAGATATGCGCTGTGCCAATTGCAGCCTCCGTAAAGACCAGTTTGGAGCCCGGCATCGTCAAGTAGATCTTCTTTCCAAATTTAAGGGAGCGAGGATCGTCCTCAATTCGGATGGTCAAGCGCGATTGCGATTCATCCAGCGCGTCGAGAACGCGAACAACATCGCACAGCCAATAGTTCGGCCCATGGTAGCTACCATGCGGTACTCGCACATCGCACGGCACAAACACAAAGGCCTCCGGGTCAAGCCCCTCGAATACCACCTTTGTCCGATCCGAAATAAGCCACCAGCCGTAGTAGGGCTCCAAGTCATAGGGCAAATCGCCTGCCGATTTGTCAAACACGAAAGGGGCAGGCGCGGTAGAAGCCGGCAGACGGAAAACCTCGTAGGGAGGAAGGATATTCTCGTCCTCTAGCCAATAGCCCGGCTTGCCTCCCACCCGGAGGTCGGGCCCCATTTCGTAGTAGCGGCGCCTTCGCGCTCTGGGTCGTTTCGCAATCGAAGCTGCCCTTTCTTTACCCATGACCGAGTCCCATTGAACATCGTGCCCACAATGACGCCATGCAGAGAACCAATATCAACTGCTCAACAATAAAGCCCGCGGCATCCCGCGGGCTTGATCCGAACTCTTTCGATGATGCCATTCTGCCAGTGTTTTGCCCGACGAGTCAAACAGCCGATCTCGAACGGCATACGCACGGCTTCGTAACCAGTCTTCACTCCGGCCGAAGCAGCAGCCGTATCCGGCGCGAGAACCACTCCTTAGCGTCAATGTGCGGATTGCCTGGACCATCTAATGACGCCGCAAAGCATTGTGCTGACGATGCCCGACTACGCGAAGTCATCGCCGCAGGAAAACACAGGCAAACCACCAAAGACCTCGGAGTTCTTGTAACGAACCGCGAAGCGCTCGTTCTCGTGTGCTCCAATCGTATCGCCATCCTTGACTACGTTTCCGTGCTCGATCAGATAAACGGAAAGTCCATCCACTTTGTCGATCAGCGCGGGCAGCGTGAGCTTGCCCGTGTCGAACTGGATCTCGCGCCCGACGAAAGCGGACAGCCCCATCGTGATCGCGCCAATTTTTCTACCTGACTGGAACGGAAGGATGTCGACCCACAGCGTGAAAGGGTAATGAGGAAACGGGGCAAACGATTGACTGGACATGTCCCGCCAGAGCTCGGCGGGCCGCGCCACCTGTCCAGCCCACACGACGCCACAACATTCCCGCATCGTGGCAATCAATGCACCGATGACCGCGGTGGTAATGCGCGCGGCGATCAGCGGTCGCTTACTCTGTCCAAGCATAGAGACGATCAGGTGACCTCGATGCCGCGCCGCCACCGCCTTACTCTCCGGCCACATTCTCGCAGCGCGCGCCCACAGTCCGGGATCCTGCGGAATGGGCGCTGGCATCGACATGACGGCGACGAACTCGTTGCCGCAGCGAATGAGCGGCGAGTTTGCTTGAGCCTGTTGCGCGCCTCCGTTCTCCGCAACCTCAGTTGCCAACTCCGGATGTCGAGCGCGGAGGACCCTGGCAACCGCTGACATGTCCGGCGTTGCCGGATTATCCAACAGGACCAAAGCGAGAAGCGAGTTACTCATTAACGACCTCGCGAAAATTGCGAGACGCGACTGGCGATGTTCACGGCACGGCTCGCTCACAGGTTGAAGCGAGCATCAACTAGAACAAACATAGAACATTGTCAACTGAAGGTCCCCGGCATTACGGTCCGGTTCACGGCGAGGGCAGCGAGGTGGTCGGCATCGGAGCGAAGGAATTGGGTGACGGCAGCGCTGAAGTGAAAGGCTGTCGACCGCAGGAGTGTGTCAGCTCTGGCCGACTTCAACGCGCGCCCCTACTCCTCCGCAAGCTTCCGCACGATGTAAGCGTCCACCGTCTCCGCGAACGAGCGCTGCACGCCGACCGCGGCGCCGTAGAGGTCCGAGGTGTCCTGCAGGAGGACGCGCAGGCCGCCCTTGCGGGTGCAGACCGGCGCGATCTCCAGATAATCATCGATGGCGCCTTCGGCCTGCGGGATCGCCTTCGGATCGCCCCTGGCGATCAGCAGGCGCAACAGGCTCTGGCAATCGGCCAAACCCGGCATGAGCTAAGGCCCTCAGCTTCGCTGCGATTTCGGCTTCGGTTCCTTGACGGGCTGGGTGTGGGTGCCGAACAGCGCCAGCAGAAACGCGACTTCTTCCTTCGAACCGACCTGGATCATGATTGTCTCCTTTTCGCTTGTTTGGTCGGCGCGGGCGGACGCGGCGTTCAGGACAATCTGGTTTCAGCAATGTTTCAGGCGTGTTTCATCCGGGCCGCGTATGATCTCTGCGGGCCTTGACCGGCCGGCGCCTGCCGCCCGCCGCTCAAGCCAGGATGCGGGGCGCCGCGGTCGCCGGGTCACCCGAGTTCGGCGTGCCCGTCGGCTCGATCAGCAGGATGTGCACCTCGCCCCGCGCGACCGGCCTGTGCTCGACGCCCTTCGGCACGACGAAAACCTCGCCCGCCGTCAGCGTCACCGTGCGATCGCGCAGCTCGATGTCGAGCGTGCCCTTGAGCACGAGGAAGAAATCGTCGGTGTCGTCATGCTTGTGCCAATGGAACGGACCCTCGAGCTTGGCGACCATGATGTCGTTGCCATTGTAGGTCGCGACCGTGCGCGGCGAGAAGCGGTCATCGAAGGTCGCAAGCTTTTCGGCGAGATTGGCGGGTGACGTCATGATGTTCTCCGGGATACGACAATTCTCGATCGTCAGTCCGGCCGGCGATCGATGCGGACCGGCCCTGACGTCAACAACACGCCGAAGTGCCGGAATGCAAGCCTCTCATCCGCCCCCTGCGATCCAGTCCGCGATCCGCGCGATGCAGTCGTCATCGGTATAAATTCGGCGGGGATCAATTCAGCTTTCTCGGCAACGTGCAGAGACACACTCACCTACAAAACCTACGCGGAGTGCATGGACACCAAGGCGTTTTTGGGCTGGATACAAAGAGAAGCCCGTTGGCATTGCAGCAGCCTGCTCGCCATTGCAGCAGCCTGCTCGCCATTGCAGCAGCCTGCTCGCCGCAGGGAAGCTGGCCGGGGAGAAGCAACAGGTCGCCGAACTCAAGCGAGCGGGACGTCGCTAGGTCGATACCGTCCGCTGGCTGCGCCCGAGACGCAGGATAGCTTGTTTCAATCAACGGACTTGTCAACGGACCTGGAGCGATGCGGAATGACCGCTCCGGGTTGGAAGCGGTCATCAACTTACGGCGTCGCAATGTCCGCATGTGAGCCACTAGGCGACATCAGACGTTTATCGGCGTATTTGAACGCCTCAATCTGGTAGCTCTCCAATCAATCCGCCACCACCAAGTGACTTCGCCGGGCCAGTGGAATTACTTTTTCTCCCCGGTACCTGTGCCGGTAGTTGTAGCTGCACCGGTAGTTGTACCTGTCCCGGTAGCTGTACCACCTGTACCGGTAGCTGTACCTGTGCGCCGCTCCTGACGCCGCTCTGTGCGCGCTGTGCGCCTCTCCTGACGCCGCTCGTGCCGCGCTGAACGCCGCTCCTGACGCCGCTCGTGCCGCGCTGAACGCCGCTCCTGACGCCGTTCCATGCCAGCGGTCGGAGCCGCAGCGGTCGGCGGCGCAGCAGTCGGACCCGCAGCAGTCTGAGCCTCAGCATCGGACACTGTCAGTACCGTAGGGGCCGCCGCGAGGCCGAACGCAGCCGCCAATCCCATCAGTGAAAGGGCCTTTCGGCGAGAGAACATTTCCGACTTGAGGATTGCACTCATGTCAAAACCTCCCTGGCTAGATGGACCATCTGCCAATGCACTCAATTCCAGAGTACCTACGTTTGTTCCAAATCAACGGGGCGGTCCGGCTACTATAAGCTGCGCTGAAGGTGTTGGATGTTCCAGCCCTTTCCGGCAGCGTGGAGCCCCCTTCCTTCCATGCGACCAGGTCTCATTTGGGTCAATCGCGTCACTTTGGCCGCGTGCCGTTCTCTTCCGGTCGATCCCTGTGAACGGACATCGTCGGCCGCTCCGGCATGTCTCACACGGGCCAACAGCGGATGCTCGGGAGTTTAGGCTGTCGCCAAATCGCGCCTGCTTAGGTACGTTTCCGGCGCAATTTCGTCCGCTGGTTGCGTGGATGATTGATCCGATATAGATTTATGCTTGATTTTGAGTTTTTGCTTTTTGTCTATCCATTTTCCCCTGACCGGATAGCGGTAATGATTTACCAAAAGGTCGACAGAATTGTTGTCGGTACCCGCTTTAAGATGAGTGAGGTTGGAGCCGCTCGATGCCAAGAGCTGGCTGACCGGAGTGGCATAGTCATCGACGTGAGCCCTCGTACCACGGGCATCACCGTGCTGTTCGACGGCGCCCGAAGACCAACCTGCCTGCACAGAGACTTCATATCGCCCATCTCGGATGGGGAGATCGTCGCACCTTCAATCGCTTCAGACCAATGAGGGTCCATGAAGTCTTTAAGACCACGCGAATGGTCCAAGCAGGAGGCGCAGCGATTGACGGCTCTCGCGCGTCAGAAAACCTGCGCCGGAGACATAGCCCGTGAGCTTGATCGCCATGTCACTTCAGTAAGAAAGAAGGCACGCGAACTCGGCTTGCTCCTCCCGAAGCGGGCCGACGTCTCGCAGCTACGTGGGAAGTGAAATTATTCAATGTGGCGCATCGCGCGCCACCGCCGCCTCCGCTGCGGTGTTGGGCGGTGCCGCGTTGAGCAGCTGGGACACGGCGGTGACGAGCTGCGCCGGCGCGAACGGCTTGTTGAGGAGGACGCTGTTGGGCACGCCCCTGGAGGCCCATTCGTCGGCCGCAGCACCGGTCATGTAGACCACGGGAATGTTGGCGTTGATCTCGCGCGCCGCGCGGGCGACATCCCAGCCGTGGAGCTTGCCGCCCAGATGGATGTCGGTGACCAGCGCGCGATAGCGGGCGGCGTCGGCCTTCAGCAGGTCGATTGCTTCTTCGCCGGTGGCTGCGGTGGCCGTTTCGAAACCGCCCTCGGTCAACGCCTCTTCAACCATGCCCTGCACGAGCTGGTCATCTTCCGAGACCAGGACCACCGGTAAACCTTGCACGTTCGACTCCCTTGCCACCGCCGCGCCATTGCAAGCCCGTGGACTACGCCGCGGCAGGAACCTTGGTTCCCGGCGAATGTGTAAAAGTGAACGCACGGCCGCAACCCAATGCGCCCCACAGGCGCGTCGTGACTCCGACCCGTCGAACTTTATCTAAAATGCAGCGAACCATTTTTGGCGGAATGAAATCTCCGCGCCCCATGCTGGCCGCGTGTCCCGGTTTGCCCGACGCATCAGCTGTCGCATTGGCGGCGGCGTTTCGGGAGGCAAGGACGCCTTTGGCAAACCCTCAAGGAGAGATCGCCGTGTATTACGTCGCCGCCGCATTGCTGGTGCTGTCGGGACTGTTCTACTCCGCGAGCCATCACGAGCTCGGTCAGTTCGGCACGAACATGTGCAGCTATGGCAGCGCATTCTGCGACAGCCCCATCATCGTGTTCACCGGCGCGGCGCTCGCCGCGGCCTGGGGCATGTTCGTCAGCGTCAAATAGAGCGGCCCCCTGCTGGCGCCGGAATCACAAAGCCCGCGGCCGGTGGCGGCGCGGGCTCGACGGTTGTTGCGATGATGCACTTCTACAGGTGTTTTGCCCGACGGGTCAATCCGAATTCGCCTAATCGGAAATGCGCCGGCGGGCCGCATCGCAGCCTCCGTCGCGCCACAGGAACCTTTGTTTCCTGGCCGCATTTGCCTTAAGACTTCGCCATTCCGGAAAAGCCGGCGCGCCGACCGCATCGAGACGTCCCCATTTCATGAACGACAGCGCCCTCGCCCCCGCCAAATCCGTGCCGACGCTGCTGCGACGGCTGGGGCCGGGCCTCATCACCGGCGCGGCCGACGACGATCCGTCGGGCATCGCCACCTATTCGCAGGCCGGCGCGCAATTCGGCTACGGGCTGCTCTGGACGGTGTTTCTGACCACGCCGTTCATGATCGCCATTCAGCTCGTCAGCGCACGGATCGGCCGGGTCACCGGCAAGGGGCTCGCCGCCAACGTCATGAAGCTCGCCCCGCGTTGGGTGGTGCTGGGGCTGGTGGGGCTTCTCGTCACTGCGAACACCTTCAACATCGCCGCCGACATCGCGGCGATGGCGGAGGCGCTCTCGCTGGTCATCGGCGGGCTCAACCACGAGCATGCGCTGATCTTCGCGGCGGGCTCGACCCTGCTTCAGGTCTTCCTGCCCTACCGCCGCTACGCGCCGGTGCTGAAATTCCTGACGCTGACGCTGTTCGCCTATGTCGCGACCGCCTTCACCGTGAAGATCCCGTGGAGCACGGCGCTGCTCGCAGCGGTATGGCCCGAGGCAAATGTCAGCGCCGACTATTTCATGATGGTCGTCGCCGTGCTCGGCACCACCATCAGCCCTTATCTGTTCTTCTGGCAGGCCTCGCAAGAGGTCGAGGAGATGAACCAGGGCAAGCGCGACCGGCCGCTGCGCGAGTTGTCGCGGCGCGGCGGCGACCCCGAGCTCGCGCGCATCAAGGCCGACACCACCGCCGGCATGCTGCTCTCCAACGGCATCGCCTTCTTCATCATCCTGACCACGGCGTCAGTGCTGAACGCCAACGGCGTCACCAGGATCAATTCGGCGACCGAAGCCGCCGAAGCGCTGCGGCCACTTGCCGGCGACTTCACCTTCGCGCTGTTCGCGCTCGGCATCATTGGCACGGGCCTGTTGGCAATCCCGGTGCTGGCGGGCTCGGCCGCCTATGGCGTTGCGGAGATCTTCGGCTGGCGCGCCACGCTGGAGGCCAGACCTGAGAAGGCGGTCGGCTTCTACACCATCATCGCGGCCGCGACCATCATCGGCTTCGGCCTCGGCTTCACCGGGATCGATTCGATTCACATGCTGGTGTGGAGCGCCGTGCTCAACGGCATCGTCGCCGTCCCGATCATGGCGATGATGATGCTGATCGTCTCGAACCACGCGATCATGGGCCGCTTCAAGGCCCGCTCATGGCTGGTCGCGCTGGGCTGGCTCGGCACCGCGCTGATGGCGCTGGCCGTGCTCGCGCTGCTCGGCTCGTCCGTGATCGGCTGAGGCGTTAGACCGGCGACAGTGCCGCGGAGATCTGCGAGGCAATGATGAAGGCCGCAAACACGGCCGGCACGCTGATGAGCCGCAAGAACTGATCTACCGAAAGCATCGCTGTCGTCCCCCAAAGACAAACCGCAAAGACAATCCTCGAAGCACCCCGCGCCTACTTCACACCTTGACCCCTTGTCGACCTGCTCGTTAGCTTAACAGTTGCGGCCGGGGCCGGGCTTGCGGACCCGGACCACAAGAAAAAACAACGCCCGGCCGGGCGACAGGGAGCGACATGACAAATTCATCAAGAGCAACAAGCCTCGAAATCCTCGCCTGCGATGCCGGGTGGAGAAACTACCATTTCGTCAAGCTGACGACGGAAGACGGCATCGTCGGATGGAGCGAGTTCGACGAAGGCTTTGGTTCGCCCGGCGTCGGCGCCGCGATACAGCGCCTGTCCGCCCGCGTTATCGGGCAGAACGTCTTCCAGCACGAACGCATTTACGCCGAACTGTTCGCGGCCACGCGTCCAGCCGCCGGCGGCGTCGTGGCGCAGGCGCTCGGCGCGATCGAGAATGCGTTGGTCGATGCCAAGGCGAAGTGCCTTGGCGTCCCCTGCTACGAGCTCCTTGGCGGCAAGATCCGCGACCGCGTCCGGGTCTACTGGTCGCACTGCGCCACCTGGCGGATCAATCATCCGTCCTGGTACAAGCCGCCGATCGAAAGCCTCGATGGCGTCAAGGCCATGGGGCGCGAGGTGCGCGAGAAGAAGTTTTCGGCGCTGAAGACCAACATCTTCTCCTATGACGATGGCAAGCCGACCGGCTGGCGGCCCGGCTTCGGCTCACCCTTCGTCCCCGAGATCAACGTCGACCGCAAGATTCTGCACGACCTGCACATGCATCTGGAGGCGATCCGCGACGGCGCAGGACCCGACGTCGACATCATGCTCGACTGCAACTTCAACGCCAAGACCGAAGGCTACCTGAAGATCCTGCGAACCATCGCCGACCTCGACATGTTCTGGGTCGAGATCGACAGCTTCAATCCCGAAGCACTCGGCTACATCCGAAGGCAGAGCCCGCACCCGATCTCGTCCTGCGAGACGCTACTGGGCTTGCGTGAGTTCCTGCCCTATTTTCGCGAACAGGCGATGGACGTCGCGATCATCGACACGCCTTGGAACGGCGTTTGGCAATCGATGAAGATTGCCGCTGCCGCGGAAGCCTTCGAGGTCAACGTCGCGCCGCACAATTTCTACGGCCACCTCTGCTCGATGATGAACGCGCATTTCTGCGCCGCCGTGCCGAACCTTCGCATCATGGAGATTGACATCGATCGCCTCGCCTGGGACCGCGAGCTGTTCACACATGAGCCGGAGATCCAGAATGGGCATCTGGTCATTCCGGATCGCCCCGGCTGGGGCACAGAGCCGAACGAGGAAGCGCTGCGCGCGCATCCGCCGAAGACAAGCGGCGGACTTCTCAACTACGGCCGCAAGAGTTGACGCGGACTACGGCGTTACCGGATTGACGGTCGGGGACGTTTTCGGCCCCGGTCGCTCCGGCTCGACCGGCGATTTAGGCTCGGTGGGAAGCACCTTCGCGCCTACGGCGTGCGCGGCCTCGCCCGTCGTCGCATACATCGCGACATGAGCCGGCTGAGTCTTGGCGCGGTTCCAGGGGCCGTGGTCGACGATCAGCATCGCAGCAATCGTCAAGGCAGCAACAATYATCGCGATCACGCCGGGATGACGAAGCGCCGTGGAGATGGAGTTTGCAAAGCGATCAGTTGCCATCGAAGGATCCGCACTTTTTTCCTCTCGCAGGTTAATTCATTTGCGTCCCGCGAGTTCCACCTCTTGCTGAAGCAAGTTCCGAGCCAAGTGCGGGGAACTCGATTGCTGTTGCCGTTCACTTTCTCACGTCCGGGCGCGCGTCGCCGACAAACCGATCACGGTTCGGCATTTTGATGGCCGCAAGCGATTTTGCATCGAGCGTCGCGTCCGCTCCCACCAACCCGTTCAGGTTCAGGATGTAGGCGGACACCGCATAAACGTCGTCGTCGCTCAGCGACTGCGGCGCGTTCTGCGGCATGGCTCGTCGGATGTAGTCGAACAGCGTCGTCGCATAGGGCCAAAAGCTGCCGACAGTGCGGATCGGCCTGGCCGTCCCGATCGTGCCTTGCCCGCCGGCAAGCCGGTCACCCAAACCACCCTCGCCCTTCTCGCCATGGCAAGAGGCACATTGCTGGGCGAACACATCGCGTCCGTGGCCAACCGAACCGCTCCCCTGCGGCAGATTGCTGCCGTCGCGTCCGATATCGATGTTCCAGCCGGCGATCTCGGCCGAAGTTGCCGGCCGTCCGATGCCGTAGGGACTTTGCGCCAGCGCAGCACCGGCCCCCGCACACAGAACGGTTGCGAATGCGATACCGCAAATCTCACGCAAGCGCATTGGTCACCTCGCCGTCAGCCGCGATGCGCCAGGGCCAGATCGCATTGTTGTGGTAGAAATAATTCTCGCCGCGCACCGCGAGCAACTCGGCGAGCGTCGGCTGCATATAGCCGGTCTCGTCGATGGCGCGACTCTGGATCACGGCGGGCTTGCCGTCCCATCGCCACGGCAGGCGAAAGCGTGTCAAGGCACGCGTCAGCACCGGCTCCTGCAATCGCGTCTCCTGCCAGCTCTTGCCGTCATCGACCGACACTTCGACGCGCGCGATCTTGCCATGCCCGCTCCAGGCGATGCCGGTGATCTCGTGGAAACCGGGCGCGCTCAGACTCTGACCGCCAGAGGGACGCGTGATGATCGACTTCGCTTCCATGTAGAAGGAAAATTCGCGCGCCGTGCCATCCGGTAGGAGATCGGTATATTTCGAGGTTTCCTCGCGTGAATAGACGGGCTCCGCGGTCACGTGCAGACGCCGCAGCCACTTCACGCTCATATTGCCTTCGAAGCCCGGCAGGAACAGCCGCAGCGGATAGCCCTGCTGAGGACGCAGTCGCTCGCCGTTCTGGCTGTAGACCAGCATGGCGTCCTCCAGACATTTCTCAATCGGGATGCTGCGCGTCAACGCGGCAGCGTCGGCGCCTTCCGCGACCACCCATTTTGCTCCGGGCTTCAAGCCGGCCTCCTGAAGCACGAGCTTCAGACTGACGCCGGTCCATTCCGCACAACTCAGCAGCCCCACGAGGTCCGATGCCGTCTTGCCGTAAGGCTTGCTGTAACCGGGATTGCCCGAACATTCGAGAAAATGGATCCGCGACTCCGACGGAAAACGCCGCAAATCGTCCAGCGAGAAAATCAGAGGACGCTCGACGAGGCCATGAAGCATCAGCCGGTGCTGCGCCGGATCGATGGTCGGAACGCCGCCGTGATGCCGTTCGTAGAACAACCCGTTCGGCGTGATGATGCCATCGAGCTCCTGCAACGGCGTCCGGCCCGAGGCGGAAATATACTGCTTGAGAGTTTTCGAGATGTTCTTGACGACGCCCTTCTCGAACGGCGAGGGCGCGCCATAAGGCTGGCTTCCCGTCGGCTCGCCCGGCGCCTTCATCCATTCGGGAATGTTGGGCGGAAGGTTGTCCGTCTCAGCGGCGGCCGATGCACCTGCGCTCAAAACCACCCCGCCCGCGGCTGCGGCGCCATTGCGCAGAAACCGACGGCGCGTAGTCGTCATGGAATCATCGTCAGAGTTCGTCGTGCTGCTCATTGCGGGCCCTCGGCTGGCGCTGAGCCCGCATGAAACCTTCCGCGACGCGCATTTGCAATTCGCACCTCTTTCAAAAGCAGGCGATTCCGATCAAGACTGATCTAAATCCGCCTGCCGCGAGAGCAGTTTCTTTCTTTGCAGCGCACAAAATCCGCGTGCCCGATTCACTCGCCCAGCGCGATCGCGTTGCTGGGCGTGGGCCGGTCGGCGATCTGCTGGCCGAACAGGCTGCCGATCAGCTCGACCGCAGTGCGCGCGGTCCGGCCGCGTTCGTCCAGGAACGGATTGAGCTCGACAATGTCGACCGATCCCACCAGCCCGGAATCGTGCAAGAGCTCCATAATCAGGTGCGCCTCGCGATAGGTCGCTCCGCCCGGCACCGTCGTGCCGACGCCCGGCGCGACGCAGGGATCGAGGAAATCGACGTCGAAGCTGACATGTAGCACTCCGTCGCTCGCCCTGACCCGCTCGATGACGCGCCGGATCAGTACGGCAACACCGAACTCGTCGATCTGGCGCATGTCCGCAACCCTGATCTGGCGGGCGCGCATCAAGTCCTTTTCGAGCTTGTCGATCGAGCGTATGCCGAACAGATCGAGCCGGTCGGGCTCGATCGAGGCACGGGGGTCATCGCCCAGCAAGCCGTCGAGGCCCGGCTCGCCGCACAGGAACGCCGCCGACATGCCGTGCATGTTGGCGGTGATCGTCGTCTCCGGTGTGTTGTAATCGGCATGCGCGTCCAGCCAGAGCACGAACAGCTCGCGTCGGCGCTCCTGCCAATGGCGCGCCATCGCATTGACCGAACCCATCGACAGCGTGTGATCGCCGCCAAGAAAGATCGGGATCGCGCCGGTCTTGGCGATCTCATAGCCACGACGACTCAGGACGCGCGTCCAGCGCTGGATTTCCCGGTAGTGATTGGCCTTGTCGGGCGGTCTGTCGGCCAGGTCCTTGACCTCGGCGACGGAGAGATCGCCGTAGTCGGCGACCTCGAAGTCCAGGCTCTCGAGCAGCGTCGCAAGGCCGGCGGTACGCAGCGCCGCCGGGCCCATCAGGGTACCGCGCTGCGAGGCCCCCATATCGATGGGAGCGCCGAGCAAGGCGATGCGCCGGGCTCGATCCGGCATGGTCCGATCGGTCACGGCAGTCTCCTGACATCCACAAGGTCGTGCCAGACTAACAGAGATTCGTAGCCGTCGTTTCACCGGTATTTCCCGGTGAAAAAGACCGCGCGAGACCCGTCCCGGAACAAAATCCCTCGCGCCGCATTTTCACTGCAAGGCCGGCACCCGCCGTACATCACGGCGCCTGTCGCGGATAGCCAAAGGTCTTCGGACCCGCTAACAAGCGCTCGCGCGGATAGCCAAAGGTGCCGGCCTCATTCACTTCGTCAGGAGCGGAGTTCACGAACTTGAACACGGAAATTCCGCAGTCCACGTCCCAGCCCGGAATGGCCGAGCGCGCCATCGACGCCGCGACAGACGTCTCCCATACGATCGGTGAGGTCGCGGGAGGCTTGCACGCCGCCGTCGACCGCTTGACGTCTGTCATCGACGAAGCTCGAAAGCCGGGTAAACCGCTCGCGACGGTCGCCGCAATCACACGCGAAGCGCCGCTCGCCAGTCTGTTCGTCGCGTTCCTGTTCGGCGTTGCCATCGCCCGCCGGCGTTAGCGATCTAAGCCGGCGTGATCGAGTCTGCTAGGCAGCGGTGACGGACTCGGGCTGCGTCAGGAACTGACGTTCGAAGGCATCCGCAGGCATCGGTCGACCGAAGAAATAACCCTGCCCCTCCTCGCATCCCATGCTGACCAGGAAGTCGGCCGTAGCACGGTTCTCGATACCCTCGGCCACGACGGTGAGCCCGAGCTGCTTGCTGAGGCCGATGGTCGAGCCGACGATCGCAGCGTCGTCGGAATCGGCGAGCAGGTCGAACACGAACGACCTGTCGATCTTGAGCCCGTCGAGCGGGAATTTCTTCAGATAGCTCAGGCTGGCGTAGCCCGTGCCGAAATCGTCGAACAGGACGCGGACGCCGAGCTCCTGGATCCGCTTGAACATGTCGAGCACGCGACTTTCGTCGTGCAGCAGGATGTCCTCGGTGACTTCGAGTTCCAGCAGCGACGGCGTGAGCCCGGTCGCCTCGAGCAATGCCGCAACTGCCTGCGCGAGATCGCCGGAGTGGAGCTGCGAGGGTGACAGGTTGATCGCCACGCGCACGCTGTTGCCGGACCGCTCCCAAATCCGCGCCTGCCGGCAGGCGGTCTCCATCACCCAGTTCGCGATGCGCTCGGACAGCGCCGAAGTATTGACGACCGGCATGAACTCTCCCGGCGATACATAGCCACGCGCAGGATGCTTCCAGCGGATGAGCGCCTCCGCCCCGACCAGACTCCCGTTGGTGAGGCGAACCTGAGGCTGATAGAACAGCTCGAACTCGCCGCGATCCGCGGCAAGCGCAAGCTCGCTCTCCAGCGTCAGCCTGCTCTCCAGCTCCTGCCTGATGTTGCTTTCGAAGATCACATGGCCGCCGCGCCGGGTCGCCTTCGCCCTAGAGAGCGCCAGGTGCCCGTTGCTGAGGAGATCGTCCGCGCCGTCCCCTCCTTCCGGATAGACCGCGACGCCGACGCTGATCCTGACACGGTGCTGTCTCGCACCTGTCGCGAGCGGCGCTTCGAATGCGCGCGCGACGCGCTCGGCGAACTCGGCAGCCGATTCGCTGTTCCCCGCGCAATCGACCGCGATGGCGAACTCGTCACCGCTGAGTCGAGCGACGATCGCCTCCGTTCCCGCCTCGGCCCGCAGGCGTGCGGCGACCGCCCGCAGCACGAGGTCGCCGGCCGAATGTCCGAGCATGTCGTTGATCCGCTGGAAGCCGTCGAGCCCGAGCACGAGCAGCGCGACCTCGGAAGACCGCCGTTCCGCCGCGGCGATCAGATCGGCGAGCCCCGCATGCAGCGTATTGCGGTTGGCAAGACCTGTCAGCGCGTCATATTCGGCAAGATATCTGACGCGCTCCGCCTCGCGCTTGCGCACGGAGATGTCGCGCAGGATCGCGCCATACTGAAAGCCATCCGTTCCCTGCCAGCCCGAGAAACTCGCCTCGACGGGAAAGGTTTCGCCGTTCTTGCGCCGGCCTTCGAACTCGACGACGACGGCTCCGCCGGGGACCAGCAGCGCCTGGCGTGCCGCGTCGCGTATGGCGAAGGGCCTCGCGCTGCCATCGGTCGGACTCGTGCAGAGGATTTCAAACGGACGCCCGATCATCTCGGCCGGCATGTAGCCGAAGATCGCGCTGGCCCCCGGATTCCACACCGTGATGCGATGATCCTCGTCGGTACAGACCAGGCCGTCGCCGAGCGACATCGCGATACGGTGAAAGCGGCTCTCGGCAATGCGCCCCAAGAGGCTGCGGAAATCGATCTCGTCGAGCGCAATCGCCGTCAGGTAAGCGACGATGGCGATATGGAATAGCGACGTGTCGACGACGAGCGGCCACCTTGCCTGCACCAGCGCTGCGACCAGTTCCACCACCGCCCCGGCGACAATGAGGATCGCGACGCGGAGACCCGGCGTGAGGCGGCGCCACGAAGACATCATCAGCAGGCAGATCAGGCCGAGGCCGAGCATCATGCCGACATCGGATGTCCAGCGCAGCGTCCGATGCTGGAGAATCGATTCCGCCGCAAGCGCCTGAAGGACAGGCCCCGAGACAATGCCGCCATTAGGCACGCTGAACCTGTCGCCGAGCTCGAGCGCGGTGGCTCCGACGATGATCTTCTTGCCCTTCAGCGCGGCCAGGGCCGTGGCATCGCCACGCAACACGTCGGCATAGGAGACGCGCGGAATGGAGGCCGCGCGGATGCTGAAGTCGATCAGGAAAGGCGGTCGCTGATTGGCGTCTTGTCCGGCCAGCACGACGGCCATCGACGGCATCAAGGCGTCGCCGAGCTTTTCGCCGAACGGATAGCGCCGGACGAGTCCGTCGGATTCGACCGCTACATTGACGACGGCCGGCCAAGACTGATTACCGAAAGACTTCAATGGGCGGTTGATGTGAGCCGCGCCACCGTTCGGCCCCGGCTGCTTGAAAGACGGCAGGACCGTCGAGCCGCCAACGTCCCGAAGCGCCTTGACGAAGGCCTCGTCGGATGCCGGATCCGACGGCGTGCTGAAATCGACGTCGAAGGCTATGTCCTGCACGCCGGCGCTTTCGAGCCGTTGCAATAGTTCGGCATGGAGCCGGCGCGGCCACGGCCACACCCCGATCCGGTCGATCGAGGGTGCGTCGATGGCCACCACGGCGATGCCGCCGCTAGCCGCACGCGATTGCCAGGCGAACCGCAGATCGGTGAGCGCATTGCGCAGCGAAGCATGCCATCCCGTCGACAGCACGATCGCCAGCGCGATCACAACCAGAATATGCGGCCGATAACGTTTCACCTTGCTCCCCTGCACAGGCGGCGGATGCCGCGGAGTGCTCCCCTTATGTCGACGGCGCGGTCCTAGCGATGGCCTCTGCCCCACCACCAACCGTAGTGATGACCACGATTGCCACCATTTCCGTTGTTGTCGTTGCCGTTGTTGCCAGTATTGCCGGTACCGTTACCTCCATTGCCGGTGGCGCCGGTCCCGCTGCTTCCGGTCGCCGGGCTTCCGCCCGACACATCGCTGGTCGAGCCGGAAGTCGCAACGGTGGTCGTGCTTGACGACGACGTCGCTGTGCTGGTCGCGGGCGCGCTGCTGCTCACGGTGACTGCCGTTACGTTGGAGCTGTTGGCAGTCGTTGTCGTGCTTGCCTTCGCGTCGCTCCACACCGTATCGGTGGCGGCGCTGGCGTTCGCGTTGCGGACCCGTCCCGGCGCGACGGCACCGTGCGCCAGCCCGTGTGTGACCTTGTGGAAGTTCAATTTGACCTCGCCGAGCGAGCTCGATATGCGCACGACACCGGTCTTGGGCGCCTGGGCTCCGCTCGCCTGATGCGACTGCGCCGGCGCACCGGCCGCCTTGGACCCCTTGTCGATCGGGCCAAGCGCATGGATCGCATGGCCGGTCGCCGCATTGCGCGGAGCCGACAGGCCAGATTTCGGCACGGGAATCCGCTCGATCGTCGAGGCGCGCGGCTTGCCTTGCTCGATCGGATTGAAGCTCCGGGCACCGCTCAGGCTGAGACCGGGCTTGCCGTGCTCGAAGGCGGTGGCCGCTTGTCCCGGCATGACCTGTGCGATCTGGCCCGTCTTGAAGTCGGAGACTTCCACCTGGCCGCGGATCACGCCGACCTTGGTGCTGCCCGCATTCACGGTGACGCTGAACTGCGTTCCCTTGACCACGGCGGCGAGATAGGGCGTCTCGACCTCGAAATGCTTGACGTTGCGCTTCTCGACCTCGAGCAGGATCGAACCCGCTCGCTGGATGATGGTGGTCGAGAGCCCCTCCTTCTTCTCGGCCGGCAAGCCGACCACCGAGTTGGGAGAGATCAGTATCGTTTCCTCGCCGCGGACAAGCAGCACGCGGCCGTTTCGTCCGGTGCGTATGGTATCGCCAGACTTGAGCGTCCCGTCCTCAGTCAACGACACTTGCTGCGCGCCGTTGGCCGCAACCCAGACCTCGCCCGAGGACTTGCTGACCGACCAGACGCCATCCTCCGCAGCGGATGCACCGGAAGCCGTTCCCAGGATCAGCGCCGCCATCAAGGCGCGCCGCAGGCCAATTCTTCCGAACATGACGATCCTCAGTCTGCGTTACAGCGAGACCTGGGGCGTAACTGAAATGACTCAACATAGAATTAGCCGGAACCGGTAAGTCCCGCTGTCGCATTAACCTTTCATTGACCATAAAAAACTATGAAAAATCATGCGGCTAACGAACCCTTACCGTCTCCGACGGACTTCTCCGTCGAACTACGGAGAGCGGCCTGCGCAAGGTCTGGCCGGATGGTATTTGGCTGCCGCCTGCGCGCTGCTGGCGCCAACGCTTGCGGGAATTCCGCAGGCACTCGCGCAGCAGGCGAACCAGCCTGGGTTCGATCCGCGTCAGCCCGAAAAATATTTTGAGAACCAGTCCGAGCAAGAATCGCTCAACCGGCCTCCGGTCAAGCTGCCATCGGTCGATCAACCCAACACCGGCGGTGACACCAAGCCGCAATTCGTGCTGCGCGGCGTCAGCGTCAGCGGCGCCCATGCCGTGTCCCGCGATCGCATCGCCGCACTCTATCAGACCTATCTCGGCAAGAAGGTCTCGCAGGCCGACCTAGCCGCGATCGCCGGCGCGATCAGCGAGCTCTACCGCGCCGAGGGATTCCATCTGAGCCGGGCTATCGTGCCGCCGCAGGACATCGCCGACGGCCGCGTCCATATCCGTGTCGTCGAAGGCGCCATCGTGCAGACCGAGCTGAAGGGTGACGGCGCTGAGCAGTTCGGCGTCCGGCCGATGCTCGGGCCCGTTCTGGCCGAGCAGCCGTCGCGCCTGGCAACGCTGGAACGCCAGCTCTTCCTCATCAACGGCAGGCCGGGCGTCCGGATCACCGATACCGCGCTGGAAGAGATCGGCGGCCCGACCGGCCGCTTTCGCCTCACCGTCTATCTGAAGACCTGGCACGTCTTCACCTCGTTCGGTCTGGACAATCTCGGATCATCGTCGGTCGGCCCGTGGCAGACCTACGCTACCGGCGCCTTCAACTCCTACCTCACACCGGGTGACACGCTGGCGGTCAACCTGTCGACCATTGCCAACGATCCGCGCGAGCTTGGCTTCGCGCGGTTGTCCTACGATGCGCCGGTCGGCGTCGACGGCGTGCGTCTGGGCGCTTCCGTCCTGTACAGTGCGGTCCGGCCGGGCGACGCCCGGCGTCTCGACAGCGACATCACCACGACCGAGGCCTTCGAGGTGCGGGCGAGCACTGTGCCCTTCATGTCGCAATGGTCGGCGCTGACGCTCACGCTGGCCGCAACCGCCAGCAACGTGTCGGAACACGATCTCTACGGTCCCTGGTACAATGACCACATCAGGACCGCGAGCCTGACCGCCGACTACCGGCTCCAGGATCGCTTCGGCGGCACCAACTTCGCGACGCTCACCTATCGCCAGGGCCTCGACGTCTTCGGCGCCTCGCAGTTCGACGACGATCTCCTGTCGCGCGAGGGCGCCTCCTCCAACTTCTCGGTGCTGAACCTCTGGTTCACGCGCTACCAGACGTTCAACGACGCCTGGTCGCTCAAGATCTCGGCTGCGAGCCAGACGGCGTCACGGCCGCTGTTCACCTCGCAGCAATTCTATCTCGGCGGCGCGGCCTTCGGCCGCGGCTATGGCGCGGCCGAGATCAGTGGCGACAACGGTCTTGCCGGCTCGCTCGAGCTGCGCTTCGACCAGAAGCTCAATTTCCGCTACTGGAGCGGTTATCAGCTCTACGCTTTCGGCGACGCCGGTGCGGTCTGGAACGACGGTTACCGCCTCAGCGATGGCCTGTCGCTCACGTCGGCCGGCGCCGGCGTGCGGCTCTTCCTGTGGGATGATCTCCAGGCCGATTTCGGCGTCGCCGTGCCCTTGAGCTACCGGGCCCCGGACAATGAGCGCCGCAGCCCACGCTTTCTGTTTACGCTCGCGAGCGCCTTCCGGCTCTGTCCCGAGCACGGCAAGGCCGGCTGCCTTTAGCCGCGAGCTGTTCGCGCAGCGCGTCCGCATGTGGCCCTTTTGGGACGCTCCTCACAGGTTTGCCGAAATTTAATCCATGCCGTGCTCACGGTCGCTCGATCTGCGGGGGCGCAATATCTATTTTCAGACGAAAGTGATCGGGACGGAACCATGAAGAGGGTGTTTGCAATTCTGGCTTTTCTCTGCGTCCTTGGGGTTGGCCAATATTTCGTCGTCAGCAAGTTCGCGATCCGCCATGACACGCAGACATGGTTTGACGCCTCGCGCCAGCGGCCGGTGGAGGTCGAGGTCGCGGTGCGGCGCGACTACGAGACCAAGGCCAATCTCGGCCTCTGGAAGCTTCCGCTCGCCATCATCAGCAACGGCAACACCGTCAAGGCCACCGAGTACTCCTTCCTCGCCAACGTGCTTGCCGCACGCGGCTATCTCGTTGCCAGCATCCAGCAGGACCTGCCGAGCGATCCGCCGCTGATGACCCATGTCGGCCAGCCCTATGTCGGCCGGCGCGAGGTCTACATTCGCTGCGAGGCGAACATCCTGTTCGTGCTCGGCGAACTGAAGAAGCGGCAGGAGAATGCCGATTACGACCACGTCACCCTCGTTGGTCATTCCAACGGCGGCGACGTCTCCATGTATGTCGCCCACCAGCATCCCGAACTGGTCTCCAAAGTGATCACGCTCGACAATCTGCGAGTGCCTTTCGTGCTCAGCGACAACATGAAGATCCTGTCGTTCCGCTCCAAGGATCCACATTTCATGACAGACCCCGGCGTGCTCCCGACGCCGGAAGAGGCCAAGGCGCGCGGCATCGATATCGTCCATACCGGCGCGCAGCATACGGAGATGAGCGATCGCGGTCCCGACTCGGTCAAGGAGAAGATCCAGGCCGCGCTCGACCGCTTCCTGCGCGACAGCGCCAGCAGCTCGCTCGCGCCGGCCGATACGAGAAGCCCGATGATCATGAACCCCGGCGACTACTGAGCATGATCCGGACCCGAAGGGCCGCGTCAGCGCAAGGTGCGAAGCGGTTTTCCCCAGCTACAAACGCGGAACGCGTTTGCGCGGAGATCATACTCAAACGACAACCTGAAGCGCGATGATGCCTTATCCTCCTCTCATCGCGCTTTAGCCGGGAGAGCCTTGCGGCAGATCAAGGCAGCTTCGACCCGGCTACGATACAAGGGGCCTCACACCCTCGGAGAGGCACGTGTCGCACTATTCCGAAAGCCTTGGCCCGCCCGCGACAAGGATACCGGGCCCCGTCCGTCATCTGTATCGCTCGGTCCGCCGGCTGCTGCGGGCGATCATCGCTCGCATCGATCTCTCGCAATTTCCGGGATCGTGCTGCGGGTGAGCAATGCGGCCGCAAGCGAATGCGTAAGGGCTACCTGATGCGCTTGAGACAAATTGGCCTGCTGCTTGTCGTGGCATCAAGCCTCGGCGCTTCGTCGGCATCCGCCGCCGACGCCAATCACGGCGCCGACCTCGCCAGGCGCTGGTGCGCAAGCTGCCACGTCGTGGCGGACGGCCAGACGCAGGCCAGCGCAGACGTGCCTTCCTTTGTGTCCGTCGCGCGCAGGCCGGAGTTCAGTCCGGAGAGGCTCGCCTTCTTCCTGCTCGACCCGCATCCGAAGATGCCGAACTTTCCCTTGAGCCGGACCGAAGCCAGCGACATTGCGGCCTATATCGGATCGCTGCGCTAAAGCATGATCGGGAAAAACAGCAGCCTGAAGCGCGATGATGTTTCATCCTCATCCTGTCACGCTCTAGGGTCTGTACTCAATAGGGATTCCATCTGAAATTAGTTTGTGATTCAAGCATCTCAGCGGAAGGGAGGCTTGAATGGCAAAGCAGGTCTACTGGCTCAGCGATGCGGAATGGCGGCGGGTTGAGCCGTTGTTGCCGCGAGGGCGCAAGGGAGCCCATCGGGTCGATGATCGACGCGTGATCAGCGGCATCGTGCACATGCTGAAATCTGGCTCGCGCTGGCGCGATTGCCCGGAAGTCTATGGCCC
>NZ_JBFULU010000065.1:0-31792 GCF_054049735.1 Bradyrhizobium sp. P5_C12 | reverse complement strand
ATCCTGCTGGAGCCCGGCCAATCGCTGCAGCCCGTCGACATCATCCGCCATTGCGAAGGGCAGATCGCCTATTTCGCCATTCCCCGCTATGTGCGGATCGTGAGCCAGATGCCGCTGACGGAGAATGGCAAGATCAAGAAGGGCGTGCTGCGTGACGCCGGCGTGACGACGGATACGTGGGACCGCGAAGCGGCCGGCGTCCGGGTGCGACGCTAGCCGCCGGGGCGGCTCACGGCTTTTGCAGCGCGTCCCTGACGGCGCCCTTGAGGTCGTCGAGCTCGCCGGTCAACCCGTCGAGCCTGTCGGCCGGGAAATCCGCCAGCAATTCGGCGAGCCACGTGCCATGGCTCTTCGCCATGCGCCTGAAGGCTTTTCGGCCTTCGACGGTCATGCAGACGATCTGCACGCGCCGATCGAGGCTCGAAGGGGTCCGGGTGATGTAGCCGTCCTCGACCAGGCGGTCCACGATCGGCGTGAGGTTCCCGGCGGAGACCATCAAGCGCTTCGGCAGCTCTCCCAGCACCAATCCGCTCGGCTCGCGGTCGAGCTGGGCCAGAACGTCGAAGCGAGGCATCGTGAAATCGAATTCTTCGCGAAACCGGCGCCGCAACTCGCCCTCGATCAGCGTCGTGCAGGCCAGCAGCCGGAGCCAAAGCCGCGTCTGAGCCCTGTACTCGGCCTCCTGATCGGCCCCATTCTTGGTCGAAACAGGCGCCGACTCCTTCGCGAGTGCCAAATCAAATCTCCTGGGGCCTCTGGGCCTGTTGAAAGCTGACGGCTTTCGTGAATGTCCTGCAAGATAGTTCGTGCCAAAAGTAAATTCAAGGCTTGGCCGGAGCCATATCGAATCGGCCGTGCGGTGCGCCGGATTTGCAGTCTAACATCAGACGAGGACCGCCGAGATCCGGCGCCTCCGCGGCCAGGCGAGAAGCGCCTTGACAATTCGCGCCCGAACGAAATATTTTAGGCTTAAAATAATTTGATGGCCAGCTCGGCTCATGGCGCGGTGCGCGAAAGCGAGGGATCATGCGCATAGTCTGTATCGGCGGCGGCCCGGCCGGGCTCTATCTGGGGCTCCTGATGAAGCGCCGGCACCCGGAGCATGTCGTCTCCGTCGTCGAGCGCAACAAGCCCTACGATACGTTCGGCTGGGGCGTGGTGTTCTCGGACGCCATGATGCAGGCCATGCGGATTGCAGATCCCGAGAGCGCCGCGGAGATCGAGGACGCCTTCAACCACTGGGACGACATCGAGCTCGTCTTCAAGGGGACGCGCCAGCGCACGACCGGTCATGGCTTCATCGGCATCGGGCGCAAGCATCTGCTCAACATCCTGCAACGGCGCTGCGAGGCCCTCGACGTCGAGCTCGTCTTCGAACGTGACGTCGAGTCCGATCTCGAATTTCCCGAGGCCGACCTGATCGTCGCCTGCGACGGCGTCAATTCCCGGATCCGCGCCCGCTACGCCGAGCAATTCCAGCCCGACATGGTGATCCGGCCGAACCGCTACATCTGGCTCGGCACCAAGAAGCCGTTCGATGCCTTCACGTTCGACTTCCAGAAGACCGAGCACGGCTGGTTCCAGGCGCACATCTACAAGTTCGACGCCGAGACCTCGACCTTCATCGTCGAGACCACGGAGGAAGCCTACAACGCCCATGGTCTCGGCGAGCTCGACCAGCAAGAGTCGATCGAGTTCTGCGAGAAGATCTTTGCCGAGACGCTGGATGGAGCAAAACTCCTGACCAACGCCCGCCATCTGCGCGGCTCGGCCTGGCTCAATTTCAGCCGTCTGATCTGCGGCAAATGGAGCGTTTTCAATGGCCGCTCCCATGTCGTGCTGATGGGCGATGCCGCGCACACCGCGCATTTTGCCATCGGCTCCGGCACCAAGCTCGCGCTCGACGACGCGATCGAGCTCGCCAACCAGTTCGACCGCCATGGCCACGGGCGCGACAGCATCGAGACCGTGCTGGAGGCCTACGAGGAGGTGCGCCGCGTCGACGTGGCGCGGATCCAGAATGCCGCACGTAACGCCATGGAGTGGTTCGAGGTGGTGGGCCGGCGCTACGCCGATACGCTCGAGCCGCCGCAGTTCTTCTATTCGATGCTGACGCGCTCACAGCGAATCAGCCACGAAAACCTTCGGCTGCGTGACCGCACGTGGCTCGAGGGTTTTGAGCGCTGGTTTGCCGCGCGCGCGGGCGTCGCCGCAAAGGACGGCGAGCGCGTGCCGCCGCCAATGCTGACGCCGCATCGCGTGCGGGGCCTGACGCTTGCGAACCGCATCATGGTTTCGCCGATGGCGATGTATTCGGCCGAGGGCGGGCTCATCGACGACTTCCATATCGCCCATCTCGGTGCGCGCGCCATGGGCGGCGCCGCGCTGGTCTTTGCCGAGATGACATGCGTCTCGCCTGATGCGCGGATCACGCCGGGTTGTCTCGGGCTCTGGAACGATGCGCAGGGGGCGCAGTGGCGCCGGCTGGTCGATCTTGTTCACAGTGTCGGACATGCCAAGGTGGGAATTCAACTCGGCCATGCCGGCCGCAAGGGCGCGACGAGAGTGCCGTGGGAAGGGATCGATCAACCTCTTGAATCCGGCGAATGGCCGCTGATCTCGGCGTCGGCGTTGCCGTATTTGCCCAACAGCCAGCTGCCGCGGGCGATGGACCGCAGCGACATGGATCGCGTGCGCGACGATTTCGTCGCGGCGACCCGCCGTGCGGCGGCGGCCGGCGTCGAATGGCTCGAGCTCCATTGCGCGCACGGCTACCTGCTGTCGAGCTTCCTGTCGCCGCTGACCAACCGGCGCACGGACGAATACGGCGGCAGCCACGAGAACCGCGCGCGGTTTCCGCTGGAGGTGTTCAAGGCGATGCGTGCCGCATGGCCGTCGGATCGGCCAATGTCGGTGCGCCTGTCCTGCCACGACTGGACCGAAGGCGGCAATACGCCGGCCGATGCCGCGATTTTTGCCGCGATGTTCAAAGAGGCAGGTGCAGACCTGATCGACTGCTCCTCGGGGCAGGTCTGGAAGGAGGAGCGGCCGATCTATGGGCGTCTGTTCCAGACACCCTTCGCCGATCTGATCCGCAACGAAGTCGGCATCGAAACCATCGCGGTCGGCGCGATTTCCGAAGCGGACCATGCCAACTCGATCCTGGCCGCGGGCCGTGCCGATCTCTGCGCGATCGCGCGGCCGCATCTCGCCGATCCTGCCTGGACATTGCACGAGGCGGCGCGCATCGGCATCACCGCGGTCAACTGGCCGAAGCAATATCTGTCCGCCAAGGGGCAGTACGAAGCCAATCTGGCGCGCGCGGCCGCGGCCGCCGCTGCTCAATGAACGGAGGAGGCACCCTATGAGCTCCGTTGCAAAAGTGATCCGGCGTGAGTGGCTGGACTGGCCGTTCTTTGAGGCGCGTCACCGCACAATCGCAGAGGCGCTCGACCGCTTCGTCCAGTCGGGGGCGATCGATAAGATCGACCATGATGACGTCGACGGCGCCTGCCGCAAGCTGGTGCGCGCGATGGGCGAGGCGGGGCTGCTCGATTGTGCCGTTGCGGCGCTCGATGGGGATGCGGCCACGATCGATTCCCGCTCGATCTGCCTGTCGCGCGAATCTCTGGCCTATGCCGACGGCCTCGCCGATTTCGCTTTCGCCATGCAGGGGCTCGGCTCCGGCGCGATCGCGCTCGGCGGCTCCGCGGAATTGCGCAAGGCCGTGCTGCCAAAGGTTCGGTCCGGCGAATGGCTTGCGGCGTTTGCGCTGTCGGAGAAGGACGCGGGCTCCGACGTCGCGGCGATGTCCTGCACCGCTCGCGCCGAGGGCAGCGACTATGTCATCGACGGCGAGAAGACCTGGATCTCCAACGGCGGGATCGCCGACGTCTACACGCTGTTCGCGCGGACCGGGGAGGCGCCGGGCGCTCGCGGCATCTCGGCCTTCGTGGTCTTTCCGGATGATCCCGGCTTCAGCATCGCCGATCGCATCGATGTCATTGCGCCGCATCCGCTGGCGACATTGCGTTTCACGAACTGCCGGATTCCTGCGAACCGGCGTCTTGGCGCGCCGGGCGCTGGGTTCAAGCTCGCGATGCAGACGCTGGACATCTTCCGCGCCTCGGTCGCCGCCGCCGCCCTCGGCTTTGCGCGGCGGGCGCTCGATGAAGCGCTGGCGCATGCGCGCAGCCGGCACATGTTCGGTGCGACGCTCGGCGATCTCCAGCTGACCCAGGCGGCGCTCGGCGATATGGCAACGGATACCGACGCGGCTGCGCTCCTGACCTATCGCGCGGCCTGGCGCCGCGACGTGCAGAAGTTACCCACCACGCGCGAGGCGGCGATGGCAAAGCTGACGGCCACCGAGACCGCGCAGCGTGTCATCGACCGCGCCGTGCAGATGTTCGGCGGCCGCGGCGTACGCAAGGGCGAGATCGTCGAAAGCCTCTACCGCGAAATCCGCGCATTGCGGATCTACGAGGGCGCGACCGAGGTCCAGAAGCTGATTGTTGCGCGCGACATCCTCAAGCCGCGCTGAGATTCGGAAAGTTACTCATGACCATGACGAGACAACCATTTGCCGCGAACCCCGCCACGACCGGCGGTCCGCAGGCGCTCCAGCCCAGCGGCTGGCCACAGCCGAAGGGATACGCGAACGGCATGATGGCCGACGGCCGTCTCGTCGTCACCGGCGGGGTCGTCGGCTGGGACGTTGCAGGTCGATTTGCCGACGGGTTTATCGCGCAGGTCCGGCAGACCCTCGAAAACATCGTGGCGATCCTGGCCGAGGGCGGCGCGGGACCGCAACATCTGGTGCGCCTGACCTGGTATGTCGTCGACATGGACGAATACGTCTCCAATCTCAAGGCGCTCGGCAAGGCCTATCGCGAGGTCATCGGCAGCCACTATCCCAGCATGGCGCTTGTGCAGGTCGTGCGGCTTGTCGAGGCATCGGCGCGCGTCGAGATCGAAGCGACTGCCGTTGTCCCGCGTTGATCTGCGCGGGGCATCAGTTCGAAATCCGATGTCGCTCGTGCCATAGGGATCGCGATGGCGTGGAAAGCGTGGCGCGGGACCGTTCGATCAAAACCGCGCGGCGATCTCGCCGAGCCGTCGATACGCCGTCTCGCGTGCGGCAAGGATCGGGTCCGCCGGGCCGGTGGTAGGCCCGATCGGCACGAAGCGCACGTCGCTGACGCCAATGAAACGCAGCGCCTCGCGCAAATAGGGTGTCGCCATGTCGATGCGGCCGCGATTCATGCCGGTGACGAAGTCGCTGCCGCTGGCGAGGATGACGATGGTCGGTCGGTCGTTCAGCAGCGGAAGATAGCCCCGCGCCGGGTCGAATCTGAACGTCAACCCGGGTTGGATGACAATGTCGAACCACTGCTTCAGCTTGTAGGGGATGCCGAAATTCCACATTGGCGTCGATATCAGCACCCGATCGGCCAGTGAGAACCGCAGCGCCATCCGTTCGGCCTCGGCAAAGCCCGCCCGTTGCGCGTCGTTGAAGGCCTGTGCCTTCATCCGCGCATATTTGGCCTCGACGATCGGACCTGCGAACTCCGGCATCCGCTCTCGCCAGAGATCCATCACATCGATGTCCCAATCCGGCCGTGCCTGACGAAAGCCGTCAAGGAAGACGCGCGCGCCGGCGCTCGACTCGGAGTCGACGCGGGGCGAGCAGGACAGGTGCAGGAGCTTGGCCACAGTTCATCCCAGCGCTCTGATGACCGCATCCGCCCGTGTGACGACCGCGACGTTCTGCATGGCAAAATTGATCGAGGCGTTGTGCCAGTCGGAATTCATGGTCGAGCAGCAATCCTCGGGCACGATCATGAAATAGCCCTTGTCGGCTCCGGTGCGCGCGGTGTGCTCGATCGACATGTTGGTCCAGGCACCGGTGTTGATGAGCATGTCGCGGCCGGTGGCTTTCAGGATCGTCTCGAGCCGCGTGCCCTCCCAGGCGCTCATCCGCATCTTCTCGACCACGAAATCGCCGGGCCTTGGCTCGAGACCTGACACGGGCGCCGCGCCCCAGCTTCCGCGCACCATCGCCTTGCTGTCGACCAGGCCTTCGAACAGCGGCGCGTTCAGCGTCACTCCGGGTGCGCCGGGCTCGACGATGAACCAGACGTGGATGATGGCGACGCCGCGCGCGCGCGCGGTCTCGGCGAGGCGGCGGACGTTCTCGACGACGTGCTGCTGGCGCGCATGCCCCGGCGCTCCGGAGTCGGCAAACGCGCCGCCGTCCATGATGACGTCGTTCTGGAGGTCCTGGATGATCATGGCGCAGCGTTGCGGATCGAGCCGCATCTCGCCATCGGCAAGGATGGCGCTGGCGGGCGCGGGGCCGACAGCCGCGCTGCCGCCCGCATGCTTGCCGCTCATATAGGGTTCATGGCGCGGGCCGGCCTTGGTCGGGATGGCATAAACGGAGTGCGTCGAAGTCAGATACAGCGTGCGGAAATCCGGGCCGCCCCAGGCGAGGTTGGCGACGAGCTCGGGGAGGCGGACCTTGCCGAGCAGTTCGCCGCGCGGCGAATAGACCCAGACGCCGCCAGGCGCGGTGACCCAGACATTGCCGTGCTGGTCGCACTTCATGCCGTCGGGCAAGCCGGGCTCGAGCTCGGAGCGGATGCCGCTTGCGAACACGCGCGCGTTCGACAACGACCCGTCGCTGTCGACGTCGAATACGCGGATCAGCGCCTGCACGGTGTCGTTGACATAGAGCAGCTTCTCGTCAGGCGCGAAGCAGAGGCCGTTCGGTTGGTCGAACAGGGTGCGCTCCACCACGAGCTTCGGTTCGCTGCCGGGCACGACGCGATAGACGCCCTGAAAGCCGAGTTGCCGCGGTCGCTCGACGCCATAGACCGGCATGCGGCCGTACCACGGGTCCGAAAAATAGATCGCGCCGGAGGAGTGCACGCAGACGTCGTTCGGGCTGTTGAGCTCCTGGCCCTGGAAGTGCGAGGCCAGCACCTCGCGCCGCCCGTCCGGCCGTTCGCGGACCAGCGAGGAGGTCGCGTGCTCGCAGACGATCAGGTTCAGCTCGGCGTCATAGGTCATGCCGTTGCATTTGTTCGACGGGCGCCTGACCTCGGCGACGCCGCGCCGTGGGTCCCAGCGCCGCCGCACGTCGCCCGGCATGTCCGAGAACAGCAGATAGTGATCGACCGGATGCCAGACCGGTCCCTCCGTGAAGTCGAAGCCGGTGCCGATCTGTGCGACCGGCGCGTAGGGGTCGATCAGTGTCTCGAACTCGCTTCGCAAGGTGACATGCGTCATCGGTCGATCCTCGGGTGGCGTCAAGCCGGGAACCAGTTGCGCTCGGGCAGCGACTGCACGATCGGGCCGGGGACCTGGTCGTGCAGCCGTCCCACGACATTGCCGCCCTCGATCTTGGCGGGGCGGTCGTGCACCGGCAGCAGATAGCGCGAACTGCTGAGGAGCTTCTTGATCGCGGCCTTCTCCGCGCGCTTGGTGGTGCCGTGATTGCCGGTAGTGCGTGGCTCCCAGTCGTGAATCTCGTGGAAGGGTGTGACGATCTGATCGTTGAAGTCGTAGATCACGTCGCCGCAGATGGTCGCGATGCCGTCCGCGGTCTCGACGATGATGTTCATCGAGCCCTCGGTGTGGGCGTTGGCGGCGTCGCAATAGACGCCGGGCATCAGCTCGATCGGGCCGGTGATCTCGAGATCGAGGAAACGCAACGCGCTCTTGGTGTGTAGCCGATCGATGAGATGCTTGATGTCGGGTGCCGGATATTGCGGGTGCATCAGGCCGGAGACGGAATATTCCAGCTCCTTGCGGTTGAGGACGACGGTCGTGTTCATCGGAAACAGATCGTCCTTGCCGGCATGGTCGATGTGGAGATGGGTATGGCAGACGAAGCGCACGTCGCCCATGCGCACGCCATGGCGGGCGAGCTGGTTCTCGATCATGTGCTCGTGGTATTGCAGGCCGCGCATCCCCAGCGTTTCCATGATCTGGTTGGAGCGGTAACCCGTATCCACCACGACCGGATATTTGCCGCCAAGGATCAAAAAGCCGAGTGTGAGGACGCGGCGGGTGCGGCCGCAGTCGCGACCGAGAACCAGAAAGCTCGATTCCAGCTCGATATCGCCATAGTCCAGGATCTTGATCTCCAGCGCCATTCGTTTCCCTCCCTGTTCTGTTCTTGTCTGTCAAAGCCGATAGACGCGCGTCGCCGTCGTCCTGAAGATTGCGTCCTGCTGCTCGGTCGTCAGCGGCGCGGCGGCTGCACGAAACGCGTCGACCAGCGCGCGATAGCTGGTCCACAATTTCTCGATCGGAAAATTGGAGCCGAACAGGCTGCGATCAGCGCCGAAGATCGCGACGGTGTCGATGAGCACGGCGGCGATATGCGCGGGATCGTTGCGATGGATGAAGGTGCCGAGCCCGGAGAGCTTCGAGACCACGTTCGGACATGCCGCGAGCCGCGCCATCCCGGCGCGCCAGGCGGCGCGGCCAGCCGGCGAAAGGTCCTCCAGCATGCCGGCATGCTGGAGGATGAAGGTCACCTTGGGACAGGCCTCCGCCAGCTGTGCCGCGTCCGGCATCTGCGGCGTGAACACCTGAAGATCAAAGCTCCAGCCGTAGTCGGCGAGGTGCGAAATATTGCGGCGGATCACGGGATCGACGCAGAGATCGGGCTTTGCCGCGAAGCGATAGAGCGGGTTCTCGTGCCAGTGCAGTTGCATGCGGACGCCGCGCACCAGGGAATAGCGCTTCAGCCGGTCGAGTTGCGGACGCACGTCGTCCACGGCGAAATTGGCGTAGGCGACGATGGCATGAGGCCAGCCGTGCGCGTCGGCCGTCTGCTGCACCCAGGCCGCCTCGTCCTCGAAGCGGTCATTGGCCCAGTTGGTCTGGACGTAGACCGAGCGGGTGACGCCGGTGTGCTTGAGGTCGTCGAGATATTCCTGGATCGGATAATCACGCCGGATCGGCTCGTAAGGGCCGAAGATGCGCGGCTGCATGGGGCCGGTCAGCCAGGGCAGGTCGGCCTGCCGCCAGATGTGGTGATGCCCGTCGACAATATCGGTCACGCAACTCTCCTTCGTCCCAGCGCCAGCACATGCGCGACGATCGACGCGCTCGATCCGCCGTCGACGAGGTCGTCGACATAGCGTTCGATCGCAACAAGCGCTTCCGTCTGCGGGCGAAAGCCCTGGCTCGTGGCGAGCGGCGTCAGCCAGCTCAGGCGCCAGGCGCGCCGCGACAGCTTGGCGACGGCGTCACGCAATGCGTCGGGCTCGCCGCGTTCCAGGCCATCCGAGACGACGACCACAGCCGCCCCGCGCGCATAACCGCCGAACCGGGGCACTGCGAGGAAGGCTTGCAAGGCGTCGCCGATCCGGGTGCCGCCGTCCCAGTCGCTGACGAGATGCGCGGCGGCGTTCAGGGCCTGCTCGCGGCGCTTCAGCCGCAGCGCGCGGGTGACGCGGGTCAGCCGCGTTCCGAAGGTGAAGACCTCGACATTGGGCGCAGCCTGCACCAGCGCATGCGCGAGCCTGATGTTCTCCTCGGTGCGGCTCTTCATGGAGCCGGAGACGTCGATCAGGAGCAGGAACTTGCGCGGGCGCTGGCGCCGCTTCAGGTGCCCGAGCCGCAAGATCTCGCCGTCGCTGCGGACGGAGTCGCGCAAGGTGCGGCGCAAATCCGCAAACGGCCCGCGGCGGGCGCGCATGCGCCGGTGGCCGCGACGCCGCGGCAGGCGCCTCGGGGCCTCGCGCGCGAGGCGGCGGAGCGCATCGGTCGTTGAGAGCTGGGCGAAGCGGCGGTCGACCAGCGCCTCGATGCGGGTCGCGGTCAGGCCGGATTCATTGGCGTCGTCGGATAATAGCGGTTCCTCGTCGCCGCGGCCTTCCTCCTGGAGGCGAACCGACTCGTCGTCCTCGCCGTCGGCGGCATGCTCAATGGATTCGCTGCCGCGGAAGTGCAGATCGAACAGGCGGTCGAAGGTCGCACGTCGCTCGGGGGGCGGGGCGAGGGTGGCGAGCGCCGCCTGCCTGATGTCGCCGAGGTCACGCGGGCCGAGCAGCTCGATCGCGGTGAGGAACGCGGTGGTCTGTTCCGGCGCTACGGCGAAGCCGTTCGCGCGGAGCAGCGAAACGAAGGAGACGAAGATGCGGGCGGCGCGCGGGAGCGGGTTCTCGATGCTCATGCGGTCGCCTCCGCCAGCAGCGCGTCGAGCCGGGGCGACATGAAGTGCAAATCTTCCTCGTCCTTCAGCGCCACGCCGATCGAGCGTTTGAAGGCGTCGGGCCAACGCGCGCCGCCCTTGTGCAGCAGCGTCGCCGCCTCGGCCCAGTCGACAGCCTCCGCGATCCCCGGCGCCTTGCTCAGCGGCTCGCGTCGCAGCTTTTCCACCGCGGCGACCACGGCGCGCGCGGTGGCCTCGGCGACGCTGGAGGCCCGCATCATCACGATGCGCGCCTCGCGCTCGGCGGTGGGATAGTCGATCCAGTGATAGACGCAGCGGCGGCGCAATGCCTCATGCAGGTCGCGCGTCCGGTTCGACGTCAGCACGACGACAGGGCGTTCCGCGGCGCGCACCGTGCCGCGCTCGGGGATGGATATCTGGAAGTCGGAGAGGAACTCGAGCAAGAATGCCTCGAACTCCTGGTCGGCGCGATCGATTTCGTCGATCAGCAGCACGGTGGAATCGGGCGCGCGCAGCGCCGCCAGCATCGGCCGCTCGATCAGGAAGCTCTCGCCGTAGATGTCGATGCTCTCGTCGCCGGCCTGGCGGATCGCCAGCATCTGGCGCGGATAGTTCCATTCGTAGAGCGCGGCGGAGGCGTCGATGCCCTCATAGCATTGCAGCCGAATCAGCCGGCGGCCGAGCACGGCGGCGATTGCCTTTGCGGCTTCCGTCTTGCCGACGCCTGGCGCGCCTTCGAGCAGCAGCGGCTTGCCGAGCGCAAGGCCGAGATAGGCGGCGGTCGCAAGACCTTCGTCGGCGAGGTAGTAGGCCGCGCGCAGCGCCTTCTCCAGCGCCTCCGGGCTGTCGATGCCGACGATGTTGCTGCGGACGGCCATGGACCAAACCTCAGCGCCGCGCCTGGGGCCGCGCGCCGCCCTGGGACTTGATCGCGCGCAGCACCTTCTCCGGCGTGATCGGCAGATCGTCGATGCGCACGCCGACGGCGTTGAAGATGGCGTTGGCAACGGCCGGCAGCACAGGATTGGCGCACATCTCGCCGGGGCCCTTGGCGCCGAACGGCCCATCGGGAGCAGGGCGCTCCAGCACGGCGATGTCGTGCGGACAGATGTCGCCGGGGCCGGGCATCAGATATTCGACGAAATCGCGGGGTCCGTGAACGGGGTCGGGATAGTACGGCTCCGGCGTCTCGTACAGCGCGTGGCTGACGCCCATCCAGGCGCCGCCGACCAGTTGCTGCTCGACCAGCCGGGGATTGAGCGCGCGGCCGAGCTCATAGGCGGAGTCCATTCGCACCATCGCGACCTCGCCGGTCTCGTCGTCGACCTCGACCTCGGCGACGAGGCAAGCATGCGCGTAGCAGGTCGCCGGCGACATCTCGCCGGTCTCGGGGTCGACGTCGGACAGCGGTACAAGGAAAATGCCGCGGCCGGAGATCGTCTTGCCCTGCTTGAACTGGGCGGCGATGGCGACGTCCTTGGTCGAGATCGAGCGGTGCGGCGCGCCCTTGACGTGGATGTTGCCGCGTCCGTCGGTCTCCAGGTCCGCGGCGTTGACCTCAAGTTCCTCGGCCGCGGCTTCCATCATCACGCCGCGCGCCTCGCGCGCTGCCGCCATCACGGCATTGCCGACGCGATGGGTGCCGCGCGAGGCAAACGAGCCCATGCAATGTGGACCGGTGTCGGAGTCCGCCGTGTCGACATAGACGTCCTCCACCGGCACGCCGAGCGTCTCCGCGCAGATCTGCCGCGTCACCGATTTCATGCCCTGGCCGAGGTCGATCGACGACAGCGCCACGGTGAACTTGCCGCTGGGATTGGAGTGCACCAGCGCCTGGCTGGGGTCCCCGCCGAGGTTCATGCCGATGGGATAGTTGATCGACGCGATGCCGCGTCCGCGATGCCTTGTCATCTAGCGCCTCCTGGTGCCGAAGACGGAGGAGAAACGGGTTGCGCCATGCGAAGGCGAAGCCGGCCGCGGCGAGGGCGGCGGCGGAGCGGGTGGAGGCGGCTCGCGCGGCGGTTCACGGGTGACGGTGGGGGGAAGCCGGTCGTAGCTGGTACGCTGCTGCGCTGGAGCCGCAGGCCGGGCCCGCGAATCCGTCGGCGTCGGTGGGATCACGGCGCGGCTGCCGCCGCCGTCCTTGCGCGAGGATGCCCGCTTGAACTCGTCGCGGATCGGCCATTTGGCTTTCTCGGCCGCGACCTGGACGCATTCGATCAGCGCGGTGTTCTTGGCTTCGCGTCGGTGCGCCTTCATGTCGCCATCGCGATAGGCGTTGAGGATGCGGAATTCCATCGGATCCATGCCGACGAGGTTTGCGAGCTTGTCCATCTGGCACTCGATCGCATAGTCCATCGCGGTGACGCCGAAGCCGCGCATTGCGGTCGCCGGCGTGCGGTTGGTGAAGACACAATAGACGTCGCCATAGACGTTCGGGATGGTGTAGGGCCCAGGCAGGTGCGCGGCGCATTTCACGGCGGCGTAGCTCGAAAGCCGCGTGTAGGCACCGCTATCGAAATAGGCGCGGATTTTTCGCGCGATGACACGGCCATCCCGCATCACTCCGTCCTTGATGTAGATGCGCTCGGCGCCACGTGGCGGTCCGTATTGCATCTCCTCCTCGCGTCCGAATACGTAGCGCACCGGCCGCCCGGTCAACATCGCGCCGAGGATGGCGAGCGGTTCGGTCAGCGTGTCCACCTTGCCGCCGAACCCGCCGCCGACCGTGCCGCCGATGAAGTGGAAGGTATTTGAGGGGATGTCCAGGATCTTGGCGCAGGTGTCGACCGAGAAGAACAACGCCTGCGTCGAGGTGTAGACCACATAGCGACCGTTGGTGTCGGGTGCGGCGATCGCACCGTTGGTCTCGGTCGGCGCGTGCTCGATCGGAGACATCTGGTAGCGCTGCTCCAGCACGTGATCGGCGGTCGCCAGCGCCGCGTCGGCATCGCCGAAGCGCAGCTTCTGGTGATCATAAGTCTCGTGATAGGTAAATGTGTTCTTGGGATAGGTTTCGTTGACGACGGGCGCGCCGGGCTTCAGCGCGTCCTCGACGTCGAACACGGCCGGCAGCGGCTCATAGTCGACCTTGACCTTTGCCACGGCCTCGAACGCTTCCCGCTCGCTGTCGGCGACGATGGCGACGATCGGCTCGCCCTTGTAGCGGACCTTGTCGACCGCCAGCGACGGCTCGTCATCCTTGCCGAAATTGATCAGGCTCAGAAGCGTATTGAGGTTGCGCGGCACATCAGTGCCGCGGATGATCCGGCGCACTCCGGCCGAGCGCTCGGCGTCGGTGGTGTCGATGCGGCGAATTCTGGCATGCGCCTGCGTCGAGCGAACGACCTTCAGATGCAGCATGCCCTGTAGCTTATGGTCGTTGAAATAGCTCGACGTGCCCGTGACATGGCCGAGCATGTCCTGGCGTTGCGTGCCCTTGCCAATTTCGTTCAAATTATCGTCGCGCTCGTCGGCAAAAATGTCCTTGCGCAGTTCCAGCATGGTCAGGTCCTTCAGGCGCTGGCCCGGCCGCCCGCGGCGGCAAGGATGGCATTGATGATCGGCTCGTAACCGGTGCAGCGGCAGATGTTGCCGGAGATCGCCTCGACGACCTCGTCACGGCTCGGGGAGGGATTGCGGTCGAGCAGCGCCTTCGCAGCCATCAGCATGCCCGGCGTGCAATAGCCGCACTGGGCGGCGAAATTGTCGGCGAAGGCGCGCTGGAGCGGATGCAGGTTCGGACCCTGCTTCATGCCGTCGAGCGTCTCGACGGAACGGCCGGCGATCGTCTCGGCGAGCGTCAGGCAGGAGAGATGGAGCTCGCCGTCGATCAGCACGCTGCATGTGCCGCAGCCGCCCTGGCCGCAGCCGAATTTGGGCGTCATGTCGCCGATCAGCTCGCGCAGCGCCACCAGCAGGTTGGTGCCGCCATCGACGAAGATCGCGACGTCGCGGCCGTTGTGACGAAACTGCAGTGGTATCTTCGACATGACGATCTATTCCTGGCCGGACAAAAGGCGACGCAGATGCACGCCGACGATCTCGCGGCGGTACCAGGCGCTCCCAAGCGCGTTGTCCGCTGGGGATGTTCCTTCGCCGGCGGCGGAAGCCGCGGCCGCGATCGTGGCGACATCCAGCGAACGTCCTTCCAGCGCGCGTTCGGCGGCGCGGGCGCGGATCTGCGTCGGCGCCATCGAGCCCAGTGCGATGCGCGCGCCGACGATGCGGCCGCCCGAAACCGGCAGATGCGCGGCGATCGTAATGACGGAGCCGCCCTTCGGCTTGATGCGCGCGATCTTGCGGTAGCGGAACGCCTCGCTGCTCGCCGGTCGGGTACACGACACCGACAGCACCAGTGTGCCGGCTTGCCGCTCGCGCGACTGCAGGAACTCCTCGATCGGAATGTCGCGCGCGCCAAAGCCGCCCTGCACGGCGACCGAGGCATCGAGCGCGAGCAGCGCGACCGTGAAGTCGCCGTACGGGATCGGCGCGAACAGATTGCCGCCGACCGTGCCCATGTTGCGTACGGCGGGGCCGCCGATCGAGCGGGCAGGGGCGTGCAGGAAGGCGAGATCGCGCTCGGCGAGGATCCGCGCGAAGGTGACACCGGCCCCGAGCGTCACGCGCGGGCCGGATGCGTCGATCCGGGTCAGCGCCTGGTCGCTGGCGCGGACGACCGTTGAGACCGAGACGTCGCCCTCGTTCAGCGCGCGCATCACCAGCGTGCCGCCGCCGAGATAGCGCGCGCTCCGGTCCGAGGACAGCGCTCCGGCCGCCTCGCTGGCGCTTGCAAAGGTCTTTACCGTCACGGCCATGCTATGCGGCCTCCTTCAGGTGCTGGCGGATCGCCTCGAATCCGGCCTGGTAGATGTCTTCGGCGACCATATGGGTAATGCGGGCCCGGTCCTCGGGTTTCGTGGTGAAACGCGATTCCCAGTGCCAGAAGGTGCGGTCGCCGTCGGTGACCGGCAGCAGGCGGACATGGGCGACGTAGTTGAACATCGGGATCGGTGTATCGAGCAGGCAATAGCTGAAGGTCTGTTCGAGATCGGACAGCGCCAGCAACTGCTCGCGCAGCTCCGAGCCGTCCTTGAGCTTGAAGCGCCTGACGCAGCCGATCTTGTCGGAAGGCTGCGCCCGTTCGATCGAGGAGGTCGCGACCGCCGGGTGCCAGCGGTCATGCCCGTTGAAATCGCGCAGCACCGACCACGCCGCGTCGGTCGGCGCGTCCAGGATGGTGCTCTTGACGATATGCGGCACGGATCAGCCTCCGAACACGCGCTTGAGGGCGTCGAAGCCGCCCTGGAACACGCCGCCGCCGATGTTGCTGACGAGCTCCGTCTCCCGTTCGGGCGCGCAATCGAATTCAGCGGTCCATTCCATGAAGGTCTGGTCGCCGTCGGTGACCGGTGTGAGCCGCAGGGTCGCGACGTAATTCTCGACGCCCATCGGGGATTCCAGGATCGAATAGGTGCAGAACATGTCGTAGTCGGAAAGGCCCAGGAGCTTCTCGCGGATGCGGTCGCCGTTGCGCAGGCGGAAATCCCTGACGCAACCGATCTTGTCTGAAGGCTCGCCCCCCTCGATGCGGCTCTCGGCGATCGCCGGGTGCCAGTTCGGCAGGCCGTTGAAGTCGCGGACCCGCGCCCAGACGCGGTCGTTGCGCGCGTTGACGACGGTGGAGACGTAGACGCGGGGCATGGTGCGACCTCAGCTCTTCTTCCGCGGGCCGCGCTCGGCCGGCGGTTCGCCGCCTTCGGCGGGGGGCGCAGGTGAGGCAGCCGGCTTGTCGCCGCCACCGCCGCCCTTGCGCGCGGATTCCTTGATGCCCTGCATGTCGCGGGCCTCGCGGATCAGGCCCGGCATCTTCGCGAGGCTGCCGCCTTCGACGCCGATATCCGCCAGCAGCGAGTCGATCAGCGGTGCCTGCACGCGGTAGCGCAGCGCAGAATCGATCACCTCGTCGGTGGCGCTGCGGCCGCCATTGCCGCCATGGCCGTTGCCGTTGAGGCCGTCGACCTGGAGGATGCGGATGCCTTCGATCTTCTCCATCGGCTTGACGCTCTCGCGCACGATGCCCTCGATGCGATCGAGCAGCTTCCGGCGGAACAGCGAGTAGCGCGCCTGGTCGGTGAGCACGTTCTCGGCTTCGTTCAGCATGCGCTGTGCCTCGGCTTCGACGGCGGCGCGGACGCGCTCGGCTTCGGCGGCGATGCGGGTCTCCTCGGCCTGTTTCTCGGCGAGCATCACCTCGACGGTCCGGCGACGCTTGGCGATCTCGCTCTCGCGCGCGGTGATGACGCGTTCGGTCGCCTCCGTGGCCCGCATCCGCGCTTCCTCGGCCAGCGCCTTGGCGGCAGACTCCTCCAGCGATTTCTGATGAATGGCGATCGCCTTCTCCATCAAGACCGTCTCGACCTCCTTCTCGCGGTTGACCTCGAGCTTGCGCAGTTCGCGCTCGCGGCCGACACGGGCCTCGTCGAGGCCGCGATCTGACGCAATGCGGGCGCGCTCGACCTCCTCGCGGGAGGCGATCTCGGCCTCCTGGAGCGACTGGACGCGGGCGACCTCGAGCTGCTCGATCGCGCGGCGGCGCTCGATCCGGGCGGCTTCCAGCGCCTGCTCACGGGAGACGTCCGTGGTTTCGACCTCCTTGCGGGCGACGATCTCGGCTTGCCGGACCTGGCGGTCGGCATCGATGCGCTCCGAGCGCTTGGCCGAGAGTGCAATGACGCGCTCCTCGTCGGCGATCTCGATCACCCGCTTCTGCTCGATGTTGAGGACTTCCCGCTTCTTGGACGAGGCGATCCGTTCGGTCTCGAGCGCGAGATCGACAGTGATCCGCTGGCGCTCGATCGCATCGCGCCGCTTCAGCTCGGCCGCCTCGAGCACGCCGGTCCGCTCGATCTCGAGCGAACGCGTCTCGCGCTCGGCCCGGATGCGGTCGGCCGCGATGGCCTTCTCCTGCGCAATCCTGGCAGCCTCGATCGCCTCGCGGGAGGCGATGTCGGCTTCCTCGACGGCGCGGGTGCGGGCGATCTCGAGCGAGCGGACGCGCTCCTCCTGGGCGATGCGCGAAGCCTCGGTGGTCTCGCGCGCGGCGATGCCGGCGACTTCCAGCATCTGGTTGCGCTCGATCTCCAATTGCCGCGTGTTCTGCTCGGCGGCGATGCGGTCGGCGGCCAGTGTCCGCTCGCGTGCGATGCGGGCGGCTTCGACGGCGCGCTGCGCCTCTATCTCCGCCTCCTGGATGGTGCGGACCTGCTGAATCTCCAGCGCACGGGTGCGCTCGTCGGAGGAGATGCGCTCGACATTGATGATCATGGTCTGGGCGATACGGGCCTTTTCGGTGGCCTCACGGGCCGCGATCTCTGCCTCGTCCACGGCGCGGGTGCGCTCGATCTCGCGGCGCTGCGTCTCCTCCTCGTTGGCGATGCGGGCGTCGGTGACGACCCGGTCCTGCTGGATCCGGGCCTTCTCGATCGCCTCGCGGGCCGCGATCTCGGCCTCCTCGACGGTGCGCATCCGCTCGATCTCGCGCTGGCGCACCTCGCGCTCGGACGCGATTCGGGTCGTGTCGATGGAGCGCTGATTGGCGATCCGGGTTTTCTCGATCTCCTCGCGCGCCTGAAGCTCCTTCTCTTCGATGGTGCGGGTGCGCTCGATCTCCTTCTGGCGGGTCTCGCGCTCGGAGGCGATGCGGGCTTCCGCGATGGCCTGGTCGTTGGCGATCCGCGCACGTTCGATGGTTTCGCGGGCGGAAATCTGCGCCTGCTCGGCCTCGGTCTCGCGCAGCGCGCGTTCGCGGGCGACTTCCGTCCGTTGCAGTGCGCGGCGCATCTCGATATCGCGCTCCTGCTCCAGGCGCGCGGTCTCGCTCTCGCGCTCGATGTCGAGCGCCTGCCGCTCGGCTTCCAGATTGCGGGTGCGGATCCTGATCATCGAATCCTGCTCGATGTCGTTGCGCAGCTTCCGCTTGGCCTCGATGTCCTCCATCAGGCGCGTCAGACCTTCGGCGTCGAAGCGGTTCGACGGGTTGAAGAATTCGAGATCGGTCTGGTCGAGGTCGGTGATGGCGACCGACTCGAGCTCAAGCCCGTTCTGGGCGAGCGCTTCGGCCGCGTTGGTCTTGACGCGGGCGACATAGTCGCCGCGACGCTCATGCATTTCCTCCAGGGTCATTTCCGAGGCGACCGAGCGGATCGCGGAAATGAACTTGCCGGCCAGCAGCGCGTGAAGCTGCTCCGGCTCCATGGTGCGGCGGCCCAGCGTTGCGGCCGCGATCGACACGGCTTCGCGGGTCGCCTGGACGCGGACATAGAAGTCGGCCTCGATGTCGACGCGCATGCGGTCGCGGGTGATGACGGCATCCTGTTTGGAACGCACGATACCCATCGGCAGCACGTTCATGTTGACCGGCGTGTAGTCGTGGATGAAGGGCAGCACGAAGGCGCCGCCGTTGATCACCACACGCTCGCCGAGGAAGCCGGTCCGGACGAACGACACCTCCTTGGAGGAGCGGTGGTAGAGCCAATTCACGATGTAGACGCCAACCACGATCACGACGATCGCGACGATCAGCCAGAGGATTAACTCGCCGACCAGGATCCCTGACATGTTTCCCTCCCTCAATCGTCTCGGCGTTACCGCGCGCCGATCGCCTTGAACTTGCGTACCTGATCCGTCAGCGCCCGCTCCACCGGCAGCCGCTCCATCGAGGAGGCGCCGTAGAAGCCGTGGCAATGGCGGGTGTTCTTCATGATGAAATCGGCATCCGCGGGGTCCGCGATCGGACCGCCATGGGCGAGCACCAGGATGTCCGGATTGACGCTGAGTGCGGCAGAAGCCCAGGTGTCGATCCGCGCCGGGCAGTCCGTCAGCTTCGGCGCGGTCTGCGCGCCGATCGTGCCGCCGGTGGTGAGCCCGAGGTGGCAGACGATGATGTCGGCGCCCGCGATCGCCATCGCGGCGGCTTCCTTCTCGCTGAAGACGTAGGGCGTGGTCAGCAGATCCTTCTCGCGCGCCTTGGCTATCATGTCGATCTCCAGCGCATACGACATGCCGGTCTCTTCGAGATTGGCGCGGAAGACGCCGTCGATCAGCCCGACGGTCGGAAAGTTCTGCACGCCGGCAAAGCCGAGCGTCTTCAACTGGTCGAGAAAAACGTCCATGTCGCGGAACGGGTCGGTGCCGTTGACGCCAGCGAGAACCGGCGTCTTGCTGACGACCGGCAGCACCTCGGCTGCCATTTCCACGACGATCGCGTTGGCATCGCCATAGGGCATCAGCCCGGCGAGCGAGCCGCGCCCGGCCATGCGGTAGCGGCCGGAATTGTAGATCACGATGAGGTCGACGCCGCCGGCCTCCTCGCACTTCGCCGACAGCCCGGTGCCGGCGCCGCCGCCGACGATCGGCTCGCCACGGGCGACCATGTCGCGAAACTTCTTCAGCAGCGCTGTGCGTTCAAACCTTGGCATGGGTCACCTCGCCACTCTCCGCCGTCCACCGGTGCGCCCGAGCAGAGGACGGAACGCGCCGACGATGGCGGCGGTGAACTCGGGATCGTTGATGTTGCGCCTGACGCGCGTGATTTGCCGGTTGCTGGTCTGGCGTACGGTCTGCTCCAGTGCACGGAACAGCGCGCCGTCCGCATCGGGATCCCAGAACGGCTGCCCGGGCGCATCGAGCGCGGAGACGCCGCCTTCGGGCAGGAGGAAGCGCACCGGCCCATCCATCTGGTTCAGCTTCTCGCCGATCCAGCGGCCCATGCGCTCATTTTCTTCCGGCGTCGTCCGCATCAGGGTGACCTGCGGATTGTGGACGTGGAATTTACGGCGCCGATAACGCTCGGGGATGGTGTCGGGAGCGCCGAAATTGACCATGTCGAGCGCGCCGACGGAACCGACATAGGGCACGCGGTTGCGGATGATGGCGCCGAGGCGGTCGTCGGTTGCCGGGAACACGCCACCCATCAGCAGGTCGCAGACCTCGGTCGTGGTAAGATCGATCACGCCGGCGAGCTGGCCCGACTCGACGAGCTTCTCCATCGAGCGGCCGCCGACGCCGGTGGCGTGGAAGACGAGGCATTCGAAGTCGTCGCGCAGGTCGGCCGCGATTTTCTGCACCGCCGGCGTGGTGACGCCGAACATGGTGATGCCGATGGCGGGAAGACGTAGGCCCGTGTCGCGCTGCCTGGAGGCCTGTTCGTCAAGCCGGGCCTTGACCATCCCGACCATCGCGTTGGCGCCATTGGCAAGCACCGTGCGCGAGATCGAGTTGAGACCCTGCACGTCGGTCACCGAATACATCATGGTGATGTCGGCGGGGCCGACGTAAGGACCGACATCGCCGGAGGCGACCGAGGAGATGATCAGCTTCGGTACACCGATGGGCAACGCCCGCATCCCGGGTGCGACCAGTGAGGCGCCGCCCGAACCGCCGGCCGAGATGATGCCGGCCACGTTGCCCTGGCGTCTCAGCCATCTCTCGAACGCATCAGCCATCGCGGTCACCGAGGCGCCGCGGTCGGCGCCGAACACATTCGCGCCGCCGCGGCCATGGTTCAGCGCGATCTCCTGTGCGGTGACGTCACAACTCGTCGCCTTGCCGCTGGTCGAGACGTCGACCAGGCGCGTGCGCAGGCCGCTACCCGCGACGATGTCGCGGATGAAGCGCAGCTCCGTGCCCTTGGTGTCAAGCGTGCCGACGACCAGCACGACTTGCGGCCCGGAGGCCCGGGATGCCGGCGACTCGCGCCGCTGGCGGGTCGCTTCCTCCAGTCGCGTGACACCGGTCGACTGCGTGCGAGCGGCAGCTTCGATACGGGCGATCGGCACCGGCTGCGACCAACGTGTCGGCTGCACGGGATTGGAGACGTAGACGCGGATCGGGCCCTTGCGTGCCGGCTGGGGAGGGCCGTCTGCTTCGGCCTTCGCTGGTCCTGCCTCGATTTCCGCCTCGTCTACGCCATGCGTTCCGACCCCGAGCAGCCGCTGTTGCAACTCGCGGTCGGTGGCAAGCCGGGCGGAGTCGATGATGCGATTGACGCGGCCGTTGACCATGATGGCGACATTGCGGGACACCGCCGTCGCCACGCCGATGTTCTGCTCGATAACCAGAACGGAGATGTCGCCTTCATCGCCGAGGCGCGCCAGCATCTCCTCGACCTGGGAGACGATGACCGGCGCAAGGCCTTCGGTGGGCTCGTCCATGATCAGGAGATGCGGGTTGGTCAGCAGCGCGCGGGAGATCGCGAGCATCTGCTGCTCGCCGCCGGAGAGCTGGCTGCCGCCGTTGGACTTGCGCTCGGCAAGACGCGGGAAGGTGTCGTAGACGCGCTCGACCGTCCAGGGACCGCGCCGCATGCCGGCCGCAAGCTGCAAATGCTCGTCGACGGTCAACGATCGCCAGAGGCGCCGGCCCTGCGGCACGTAGCCAACGCCGAGCCGCGCGATGCGTGCCGGGTTCAGCCGCGTGACCTCCTCGCCGCGAATGCGGATCGAGCCGCCGCTGGCGCGAACCAGGCCCATGATCGCCTTGCACAGCGTGGTCTTGCCCATGCCGTTGCGGCCGACCACGGAGAACACGCCGGTATCGAGCGTGAGGTCGACGCCCTGCAGCGCATGAGAGTGCCCATAGTAGACGTCGAGACCTTTCACCTCCAGCGCGGGCGCGGTGCGGCGGTCATTCATGGCCGCCTCCGAGATACAGCTCCTGGACCTCGGGATCGGACTCGATCTCGCTTGGCAGGCCTTCCTTGAAGATGCGGCCGTTGTGCATCATCGTCACGCTCTCGACCACGCGCAGCGCAACGTCCATGTCGTGCTCGATGATGATGTAGCCGATATGCGCGGGCAGCGAGGTCAGGATCTCGATAAGCTCGCGCCGCTCGGTCGGCGACAGGCCCGCCGCCGGCTCGTCGAACAGGATGAAGCGCGGCGCTCCGGCGAGCGCGAGCGCGATCTCGAGCTGGCGCTGCTCGCCGTGCGCGAGCTCGGCGACGCGCTGGTCCTTCACGGCGGTGAGATGCACCGCCTGCACCAATGTTTCGGTTGCGTGCATCAGCGCATCGTTCAGCCCCGGGCGGAGCAACGAGAACCGCCCGCGCGAGACGCCGCGGCACGCCAGGTAGACATTGTCCTGCACCGTGAGGCCAGGGAACAGTGCGGAGATCTGGTAGGTGCGGCGCAGCCCGCGACGAATGCGTTCATGGGGCGGGAACTGGGTGATGTCCTCGCCGAAGAAGCGGATCGTGCCGGAGGAGGGTGGAAAGTCGCCGGTGATGCAATTGAAGAGCGTGGTCTTGCCGGCGCCATTCGAGCCGAGCACCGCGCGTCGTTCGCCGGGTCGCACGGTGATGGTGACATCGGTCAACGCCGCAAGCGCGCCGAACAGCCGTGTCACGCCGCGCAGCTCCAGCGCCGCGCCGGCACCGACCGCAGACAGCCGCTGCGCGACGCTATCCATGGCGGCCTCCGCGTGAACGCGTCGCCGAAGCGGTATCGCGGCGTCGCCAGCGCTCCCAGAGGCCGATCACGCCGTCGGAGGACCATAGCACGATGGCGAGGAAGCCGAGCCCGATCAGGAGCCGGAAGCGATTTCCGTCGAGCCCGAACTTGACCAGCAGGTCGATCGCGAAGGTGCGCAGCAGGACGAAGATGAAGGCGCCAATGAAGGGGCCGATCGGCCGCGTGATGCCGCCGACCACGGCGATGATCAATATATCGATGCAGGCGCCCACGCTGACCGAGCCGGGCGAGATCTGTCGGTAGTTCCAGACCTGCAGCACACCGCCGAGCGCCGCAATAAAGGCGGCGAAGGCGTAGGCCGCGATGCGGTGCGCGTTGGTGTTGAAGCCGAGCGTGGCCATGCGGCGGGAATTGTCGCGAACGCCCTGCAAGGCGAGGCCGAACGGCGCGCGCGAGACGTACTGGATCGCGAAATAGCAGATCGCCGCGACGCCGAGCGTCACATAGTAAAAGGCGATGTCGGAGCGCCAGTCGACGCCCCAGAAATGCGGCGTGGCGACCGTGTTGATCCCGGTATGGCCGTTGAAGATCGCCCAGTTCTGGTTGGTGAAATAGTAGAACGCGGCGCCGATCGCCAGCGTAATCATGATGGTGTAGATCCCCTCGGTGCGCACCGCGAGCGCGCCGCCGAGCGTGCCGAAGATCGTTGCCAGCACCAGTGCCATCGGGGTCGCAAGCCACCACGGCCAGCCCAGGCTGATATTGGCGTTGCCGCTGACGCCGAACACCGCGACCATGTAGCCGGCAAAGCCCGCGATCGTGAGCTGCATCAGGCTGACCATGCCGCCATAGCCGGCGAGGAACATCAGGCTGAGCGCGATGATGCCCAGGATCAGGGTGGTGCCGAAGATCTCGATCAGGAAAAAGCTGTTGGCGATCAGCGGCATGATCACGAGGATCAGCGCGACCAGCCACACTGCCGGATTCTGGAATTCCGGCCAGGCCCGGATGAAGGCGCGCCGCGCCGCTGTTGCGGCCGGCTCTGCACGAAGCTGGGTGCTCTGTAACAGCGACATCTCATCGCCTCGTGAGCAGGCCCTGCGGCCGCACGGCCAGCACGAGCACCATGATCAGGAAGGTGACGACGATGGCGTAGGTCGGGATGTAGACCGAGCCAAGCTGCTCGGCGAGGCCGATGATGACGGCGCCGAGCGCAGCTCCCGGGATCGATCCCATGCCGCCAACGATCACGACGACGAGCGAGGCGAGCAGGAAGCGCGTATCCTCGCCCGGTGAGAGCGACTGGAAGGTTCCTCCGACGACGCCGGCGATGCCGGCAAGGCCCGCGCCAAGTGCGAACACCAGCACGAACACGAGTTGGATCCGCACGCCGGTCGCGGCCAGGATGTCGCGGTCGTCGACGCCGGCGCGCACGATCATGCCGATCCGTGTGCGGTTGAGCGCGAGCCACATCGCGATGCCTATCGCCGCGGATGCGACGAAGATCACGAGCCGCACCAGCGGGTATTGCAGGTAGACCGGCTCGCCGGAGGATTTCACGGCCGTGAGCAGCGGCAGCTGGATCGGGCCGACCAGCCAGGCCGGCGTCTGGATCTGATAGAAGTCGCCGCCGAACACCCAGAGCATCAGATCGGCGAACACGATCGAGAGCCCGATCGTCACCATGGTCTGCCGGAGGTCCTGACCTTCCATCCGCCGGAACACTGCGATCTGCAGGATTACGCCGAGCAGGGCTACGCCGATGAATGCCGCGATGAAGCTGAGTATCCAGGAGCCGGTCCAGGTGCTGATGGCGTAGCCGATATAGCCGCCGAACAAGTAGAGTGAGCCGTGGGCAAGATTGACGTTGCGCATCAGGCCAAAGATCAGCGTGAAGCCGCTCGCCACCAGGAAATAGAGCCCGCCAAGCGTGATGCCGTTGAGGACCGCGTTGAGAAACACACGCTTACGGCCGATCGCGGCCTCCAGGCCCGGCGGCCAGATCGCGAACACGAGCCAGAGCAGCACCGCGATCGCGATGATCACGATCAGCGCCCAGGCCGGGTGGCGTTCGATGAACCGGGTCATCTCCGTCGCGTTCCCTCACGCGCGACCTCTATCGGGCCGCATCCCGGGTATCCTATCGAGGGCGACAGCGGCGGATTTGATCCAGAGTATCTTTTATCGTTCGAACGGTACCCGCTCAGGGCCGCAACACCTTGGCGGCGCGGCGGTAATCAGTCGGGGCCATGCCGACATTGGCTGCGAAGAAGCGGGTGAAGCCGCTCTGCGAGGAAAAGCCGAGATCGAAGCCGATATCGGCGATCGGCGTCTCGGTCGCGACCAGCGCATCCAGCGCCTGCTCCATGATCAGCGTGTTCATATAGAGGTGAGGGGTGACGCCGGTCTGGGTACGGAACAGCCGGTAGAAATGCGGCCGCGACAGGCCGGAGGCCCGGGCGATCGAATCCAGCTCGATCTCGGCGCCGGGGCTTTCCGACATCAGCTTGATCGATTTGCGCACGCGAAAATCGGTGATCGCGGCTGCAGCGCGCGCCTCCTGTCCCGCCTCCGACGGTTGCCAGCTCTCCTCGTAACAGGAGTCGATCAGCTGCCGCAGTTCGCAGTCGAGGCTGCGCAGCGACGGCGCGCCGCACACCAGCGCTGCAGTGCGGCGGATCAGCTTGTCGAGCGCCTCGGTGCGGCGGAAATAAGTGCGGCCGAACCGCAGGTTCTGTGCATTTGCGGCCATCGGCGCGAACCATTCTGCGTTGACATAGAGCACGAAGAAGATCGCGCCATCGTCGACGTCCGCCGGCAGGAAGTTATGCGGTTCCCAAGGGTTGACCGCGACGACGGAGTCGTTGTTGAGCAGCATGCGCTGGTCGCAAACATCGATCTGCGCCGGCGTGCCGCCGATATGATAGATCAGGTGCCCTTCGCGGTGCGCATGCACGTTGAAGGGCCGGTTCAATTGATAGACCGTCGCGCGGCCGAACCGGCCGTGGAAGACGGCAAGCGCCCTGCTCATGCCTTCCCTCCCGCGGGATGTTCTTGTCTTTTCGACAAGCGTTGATCATCCGGGAAAGGAAAGCAAGGCTGAGCAGAGCCTCCGATGCAACCGCGTCCGTTAGCCACGGGTTGTTCGCGCCTGCAAAAAATACGTCAGTACTTCTTGCATTCCGGAACCGTGCGGCTGGGCAGGCCGATCTTGGCGAACACGGCGGGATCGTAGCCCAGCGTCTGGTTGACGTTCGGGATCACCTTCACAACCTTGCTGAACAGCGCGCCCTTGCCGTCATCGACGACCTCGGTGACGAAATTGGTACCGATTGCCTGCCGGTTGGAGTCGAGCTTGATCTTGCCGTTGGGCGCGTCGATCTCGATCTTCGCCAGCGCATCCTTGAGCTTGGCCTGGTTGTTGGAGAGATCGCCATTGACCTGCCGCAGCGCCAGGATCAACGCCATGGTCGAGCCGTAATAGTTGGTCGCGAGCAGCGACGGGCTCGGGAAGCGCTTGGCTGGCGGGAAGGCATCCTGATAGGCCTTGACGAATTTCTGCCAGTTCGGATCGTCCCAGGTGTCGGCTTGGCCGCTCGCCGCAATGGTGCCGATCAGTGCGTTCTTGGCGCTGCCCTTCGACGACAGGATGGTTTGGTCGATCATGATCGAGCCGCCCATCAGGTGCGCCTTGCCGCCGGCCTGCTGGTACTGGTTGAGGAAGTTGACGGCATCGGCACCGCCGAGCCCGAGATAGATCGCGTCGACGTCGTCGGGCAGGGCAGCGATCACGGAGGCGAAGTCCTTGGTGCCGAGCGGCACCCATTGCCGGTTCGTGACCTGGCCCCCGGCGCCGCAGAACTCCAACACCAGCCCGAAGACCTGGGTGTAGATAAAGGAGTAGTCCTCGCCGACGGTCGCGATCTTGCGATAGCCCTTGGTGTCATAGGCGTATTTGCCGAGACCCACCTGCCACTGCGCGCCGTCCATGTTGTAGCGGAAGAAGTTCGGGGCAGGGTCGACATAGGTGGTTTCCTGCGCGCCGGATGCCGCATTGACGAAGGTCAGCTCGGGATGGGTCTTGGCAAAGTTCTTGACCGCAATGCCCTCATCGCCGGAGAGCGGCGACAGCAGGATCTGCACCTTGTCCTGCTCGATCAGCTTGCGCACGGCGCGCACTGCGGAGTCCGGTGTCGCATCGGTCGAGGCGACGATGAACTCGAGCTCCTTGTCGCCGACCTTCTTGCCCAACACGTTGAGCGCCGTCTGGTGACCGCGCATGCCGTCCTCGCCGAGCACCGTGTAGGTGCCTTCCAGCGTTGCGGTGACGCCGACCTTGATCTTCTCCTGAGCGAACGCCGTGCCAGACAACAACAGGCTGCTCAATGCAATCAATCCCACGCTGCCTTTCAACATTGGTCTCCTCCCTGGTGTTTCCGCCGGCGTCCATATTGTTTGATGTCGTGAGCGCGAACGTCCGGTTGTTGCACGCAAGGCTAGCCGATGCCGGGTGTGGTGCGGATGCCGTAACCCCCAGGTTGTTTGACGGGCAGTCTCATTTTGATTGTTGCGCCGCAACGAGATTGGTGACGCATTGTCGCGGCGGTCATGGCTGCAGCGTGATTGGGAGTAGCTTGCGGCGAGCACCGCGGCCGCTCTCCAATCTGACTATCCAAAAATCTCTGATGCACGCCAAACGCGGGTGAGGTGTGTACTGTCGGTCTCGCGTGTGTGCGACATGTGCAATGGGGTCGTGCGTGCAGGACGCGTGCACCGGGAGATCGAGACGCGAAGGTCCGGCCTCCTGTCACTATTCACTATGTGTTGGTGTTGGACTCGAAACCGGTGTTTCGTGCCTCGGCAGCCCGTTCGAGATCCCACGCCCGCTGCAGGCGCTCGGCGCTCGTCGACTTCAGGATGCCGGCCCAGGCGTTGCCAAGTGCCTTGATGCCTTCGTGCAGGCTGGAAGCGTTCCCGATCGACCAATCAGGTAAACCCATCGGCACGCTTATCGACCAGGACCAGCTGTCTCCCGACCGATGTATGGTGCCGATCGCATGTCCCTCATAAACGACGACGTAATGATCCCTGACATCGGGCCACCGAAGCTTCGCATTGAGGGAAATGGATTGTTTCATGAACAGGATTTGTGTCGGAGGGCCAGTGAGGAAAATCACTTCGATTGCAATGATCTGAACGGCTTCGCAATGGTGCGGTCCGACAGCAACTTCCAAAAGAGGCTCAGGCACCAGGCGTATGGTGTCGCCGTATCGAGGCAGGCGGCTCGGCGAGGAGAGTGCCGGGACGACCGAGGTTTCCAAGCTTGATCCCGGTGTATTGGTTTGACACTATGCCGGATATTTGGAGAAAGTCATGTATAAGTCATGCCTTGCTGCGATTGCCGCCGCCGTCTGTCTGTGTGCATCGCCCGCCAGCGCCGAGAGTGGTCGGTACCCTTTCGGCGATGAACCGTATCGGCTGAACTGGTATCCCGATCCCGAGATCGCGACCGGCTGCTGGAAATGGAATTGGCAGCAATACCAGTGGGACAATTACTGTCCGGTCTACCTTCGTCCCAAGGCTTACATGTACCCGCGCGGTCGGGCGGTCGTCGTTCGCAGCAGGGGCTAGCGGGCAAGCTCGATGGGCGGCGCCTGCTGGCGCCGCTCCGTCTTCTGGCTCAGTAGTTCTCGATGGTGCAGGCGACCTGGCTGTGCTTTCCGAAATTGAGCAAGGCATTCCCCCGGAAGCCGTCGACCCAAATGCCGGGACCGGCATAGCGATAACCGACTCCCATCGGGACCAGGCGGACATGCACGCCGCTGGACCGGCCCGTATGCAGCGACGCCGTGACGACGTCACCGGCGATCGACACTGCGATCGGGCACAGCGGATATTGCCTGCCATTCTCGCAGGTGAAGACGAGCTCCGAACAGCTGCCGACCGCGTTTGGTGAAGCCCGCAGAGCCATGTCGGCGGCAGTGGCCGGATGCGGGATTGCGGCGAGGCCGGAGCCCAGAAGAACCATCACCGCAACAAGCTTGCCTGATCGATCGCGCATTGCCGGTCTCCAAAATGAATAAACAATCGACAGCAGAAGAAGCAAAAATCAGCCCAAACGTCAAATTGCTGCGATGAGACGGCTCGAAAAGACAACCCGGCGGTTGCGGTTCCGCATCAGGTTGCGGGCGAGGGGGCGGGCCCTGACGGTCGACGGCAACGCAACATTCGGCTGCATCCGGGCACGCGAGCCAACATGATACCGGCAGCGTAGCGCACGGCGTTCGATTGCATCGTTGGCCCGCGGTGCAGGGAAGAACGAGGCCACCCGGCTAGATCTTCTGTTGCCCGCCGGGACCGGCCACGCTGATCGTGATTTTCTGAATTTCGGTTCGACCGCTGGCATATCTGACCTCGATCGTCACGGCGTCGTCGCCGACGAAGTCGGGCTGCGATCTGTAGAATGCGACGTAAGCGGGGACCTCCAGCGCAAGGCAGGACTTGTAGTTGGTTGCTTTCACCTTCGCCGACTTGACGGTCACCTTGCCGGATGCGGGCGCATTGACCAGGCGGATCGTCGGCAGGGGACCCGACGTGCAATCGGGCAGTACATTGATGAAGACGCCGATCCGCGTGTCCTTGCTGGAAGCGGATTTGATCGTGCGCTCGACCGGAGGAGGCGCATCTTCCGCCAAGGYCGGCGCGCCGAATCCCAACAACATTGCGACGCCGGCGGACAATAATACCCTCATTGGTGCTCCCAAGCTTGCCGAAGTTTCCCGATCAATGCGGTGCAAGCTGCTCAATTTAAATGCGTTTTCGGCGCCGGTGCGAATTGATCAGCCAATTTACCACGGTTGGGCAAAAACCCTTCGTTAACTAGTTGATTTCGTTGACCCCCGCCTGGGTTAACAATAGCTTAATAGCGAAATTTTTTGCCTTACTTTCTTCAGACTTGATTTGAACTGTATAGAGTTTTGGCAGGGGTAATTTATGAACGCACAATTTCAGGTGGCGCAGGCTGCCGGCACGGCCGTTCCGACCAACACAACCCCAGTACGAACCTTCACACTTGCAAAACCGCTGACGGATCAGGCGGTGGTCGTCCATCTCGGATATGACCAGAAGGTCAAGCTCGATTTCTCTTCGATCGCCAACGAAAAGATCACGCTCGTCCATGTCGGCGAGAAGCTGATCATCCTGTTCGACAACAAGTCGACGATCACCGTCGATCCGGTCTTCGATTCCCGCCATGACGATCAGCACCTGCTGTCGATCGAACTGGCGCCAGGGCGCGATGTCAACGTCCAGGAGTTCGCCAGCCTCTTTCCCATCACCATGGATCAGTCTGTGCTGCCCGCGGCCGGCGATGGTAACGGCAACGCGCAAGGGAGTGGCGCCAGCTTCTCCAACGCCGCGGTCGACGCGTTGAACGCCGGCAATCCGCTCGACCTGCTCGGGCAAGAAGATCTCGGCAATCTTCGGCTCACCCCGGAGACGTTCGCAGGACTGCCCGCAACGACTCTGCCGAGTGCGGGCTTCACCCTTTCGGACACGATCGTCATCCACGATGAAACCATCGATGTGCAGGTTCTGAACGGCGCGAACGATCAGCTCAATACTGCATTGCCCGCGGTCTTCTCGCCTGTCGGACTGATCGGATGGGCCGAGAGCGCTCTTCCGGAAATCGCGTCATCGAGCGCCAGTTTCGGCAGCGGCGGCACCGGAACGATCACCTATGCGCTGACGACCTCGACGGGCGCGGCGTTCGCTGGCGTCGATTCCGGTTTGCAGGCCACGATCACCGGCAACGAGATCTTTCTTTTCACCGAGGGCAATCTCGTCGTCGGTCGAGAGGGGGCTGGCGGCGCGGCCGATCCGAACGGTGCGGTTGCCTTCCAGCTCTACCTCGATCCCGCAACCCTGAAGCTCGACGTGGCTCAATATGAAGCCATCAAGCACGGCACGGCGTCCGACCCTGACACGAGCGAAGGCGCTCAGCTTGGCGACGTCGTCTTCGTGCAGCAGACGGTGGCCGACGGCTCCGGCAATACGGCGACTGCGCTGTCTTCCGGTTCGCTCGGCGTGTCATTTCTCGACGACGGTCCGACGATCCTGGTGACGGTGGCTGACGGAAGCGAAGGACCCACGCGTCTTGCAACCTTGTCGCTGGACGAATCGATCGGCAGTGACCGCGGCGCGAACGGCTTCCCGGACGGAACATTCGACGACGTCTCGGGCAATACGAGTCCGGATCCGACCGGCACCCATCCGATCGGCACGATGAAGACCGATGTCGGCAATGTCGAAAGCCCGGGCGATCTGGCAGCCCTGTTCAATGTCGTCAAGGATGGTGGCACGGACACCGAGAAGWCGACCGACTATGCCTATTCGTTCGCGCTCTCGGGCGCCAAAGWAACGGAGAGCGGCGGCATCGCCACCACGTTGAAGGTGACGGAYCCGAACCACACCTACTCCGACGACACGATCTAYCTGTTCAAGGTCAGCGACACCGAGATCGTTGGYCATGTCGGCGCCGATCCGAACGGCCCGATCGCGATCCGCATCACGCTGGACAACGCAGGCAGCCTCTCGGGAGGCCAGCTCGYCGTCGACCAGTACATGGCGATCGACCAYGGCGCGGACCTCAACAATTTCGATTCGACGCAGTTCCTCAACTTGGTCGGTGAGGGCGCGAGCCTCGGCGTTACGCTGACCGCGACCATCACCGACGGTGACAATGACACCGCGACGTCCTCGGCCACGATCGTGATCGCGGGGCCCCAACAGTCGAGCATCGGCTTCCAGGATGACGGCCCGTCGATTGACGTGACGGTGCAGCAGCCGGAGGAGGGTTCGGCCCATCTCGCGACGCTGTCGCTCGACGAGTCGATCGGTGGCGATCGCGGCGCCAACGGCCTTCCTGACGGAACCGTCGACGACGTCTCAGGCAACACGGACCCGGATCCGACCGGCACCAATCCGATCGGCGAGCTGAAGACGGCGGCCGGCGAAGGCGACGTGAAGGGCGAACTGGAGGCGCTGTTCGACGTCACCAAGATTGCCGGCACCGACGGCGAGAAGTCGACCGACTATGCCTATTCGTTCGCGCTCTCGGGCGCCAAAG
>NZ_JBFULU010000064.1:0-42346 GCF_054049735.1 Bradyrhizobium sp. P5_C12 | reverse complement strand
ATCTTCACCTCGGGTGGAAGCGCCGCGAGCGGAAATTGGTCGACCCCGGCCCCGACCGAAAACAGGATCTCAAGATTGCGGTACCGCTCAAGCCCCTCCGGCACCGTCCAACTGATGACATAGCGCACCAGGCCAGAATCGACCGTGGCCGGATCATTCGCGAAGGAAAGGTCCGGGAGTTCGCGGGCGAAGGCGCTGCGAAACACCGCCTCACGCTGCGCGTCGGAATTAAAGAGAAAAGTCATGGGTCTATCTTGAGGCGCAGAGAATGGCGGGGTTCGCCGGACGGAGCCATCGTAACGGGCGGCGCCCTGGTTTCATGCCGAATGCGGTGGCGATTTGGTGGATTGTTTCGTGAGGCAGCCGTTCTGAAATGTATTCTGCCGCGACGCCTGATCTATGCTGAGATTGGCTGATGCCTTGTAACGAGTCCGAATTGCCACCATTCGAGCGGCGTCCAATGCCGATCAGAGGAACGACATGAAAAGTCGCGGTTCCGCTTCGCGGACGATCGATGCGTTCCAGGCGCGTGCGGTCGACATCGACACGGTCGACCTGGACCAGCTTCATGCGCTCTCGATCGGCGTCGGCTGGCCGCACCGCGCCGAGGATTGGCAGTTTCTGCGGGACGTCGGCCACGGCATCGTCGCTCACGATGAGATTGGACGGGCACTGGGCTCAGCGATGTGGTTTCCCCATGGCTCGGATTTTGCCACTGTTGGCATGGTCATCACCTCTCCCCGGCTTCAGGCACGCGGCACGGCACAGTGGCTCATGAAGCGCGTTTTTTCCGAGTGCAAGGAACGCAATCTCCGTCTCAATGCCACGCGCGCAGCGCGCAAGCTCTATCGTTCGCTAGGCTTCCGTCCCGAGAGGACGGTGTTTCAACGTCAAGCTGAGGCGCAGCGGTCCGACGAGATGCCCCGCACTCCGGAAGGCGCCGAGCTGCGTCGTCTGGACCAGGGGGATCTTGCGGCTGTCGCTGAACTCGATGCGCGGGGGTTTGGCGCATCGCGCGCAGAGCTGCTTGCTGCTCTCTTGCAGCAATCAGCTGGGCTCGGACTCTACCGGCATGACCGCCTCGAGGCCTTTGCGCTGTGCCGCCCGTTTGGACGCGGTCATGTCATCGGGCCCGTGGTGGCGTCAAATGACAAGGACGCGATCGTCGTAATCGCACCGCACATGACTGCCCATGAGGGAGAGTTTCTGCGAATCGATAGCCACCTCGCCAAGGGCGAGTTCTCCTCCTTCGTGGCGCGAGCAGGCCTTGCTGTTTTTGACACCGTTACGACGATGTCGCTGGGAGGAGACTTCCGTGACCCCAACGAGCATTCTGGAAGCATGCCCGTAACCTACGCACTGGCAAGCCAGGCGCTTGGTTGAGGCAAATCAATGGGTGTTCGCCGCGGGAGCGCTTTGAGCATCGCTTTCTTTAAGCGAACTGTAACGGCCCTAAGCGCCTGATCCGCTCTGTACGGAAAGGCATACGGATCGTGTATCTAAACGGCAGCTTTTGGCGCAAAGCGGCCGTTGGAGTGTACATATTGGATCTCAATGGCTCCTGCTGGCTGGACCTAGCTCAAACTTCCCCATGATGGCTTGGAGCGAGAATGTAAGTCTTTCAATCGGTTAATCTTACGAGAAGCGGACGAGGCGCTAGCAGTCCAGCAAGTCTCGTTTTGACCCTGGCTGTGTGAAAAGTCGCGAGTCGGCTATCTGCTGACCAGTTGACTGCGCCTGGATTCACCTGGCGAATTGATAAGGGAAACCGACAAATGGAGCAAATTGCCAACTGATAAGCTTTGGTCGCAAAGCTTATCAGTTGATGTTAAAGAGTGCGGTATGTTGCCGTCCGCGGCCGCGTCTCCATCGCACAGTTGCGTGGCGGATGGACGGCGAAATGGCGCCCGATGCGGGGAACGAAAGCGACTAAATGCCTCGACGCCGGAGCAAGTTGCTGGGTACGGCGTGATGGGATCCTAGTGTCGGTCGACGGGTTTCGAGACTCGTTGACGATGTGCGTGATCATTTTCGCCAAGTGGCACCAGCGACGGCCCCGGCCAACTCGCAGAGATTGGACGAGTGGACCTGCTTCTTGCATTCTGGCTCTCCGGGCGCCGCGTCGAGTTGCGAGCGCAACTCTCGTGCGACGCGGCTCGCGACCGTCTCGCAACATTGTGGACCTCTAGGAGGCTGCTAGCGTCTCAATGAATTCTTCCATTGACGGCTGCTGTGCGTATTGCAGCTTAAGAAGATCTTCAACCTTGAGATTGGTATAGCGCTGGAGTTGTCGCCAATCTTTGTGACCGGTGACCAGTGCTACCTTTTCAATTGGGAGTCCTGCCTCGAACAGGCGGCTCGTTCCCTCGTGACGCAGATCGTGGAAATGCAGGTCTTCGATCTTGAGTTCATCGCATGCCCGGGTGAATGCCGCGCTTACGGATCTGTGGTTATGGGAAAGATTCGTCCATAGCCTCGAGTCACAATCCGCTGCTGAAGCACGACCTCCCACGCGTCATAGCCGGTTAGGTTGAGCAAAGGGACCTTCTGGTCATTTCCATCCTTATTCCTTGGATCCTTTCTGTCTTGAATGACCACCAATCGTTTTTTCATGTCAACCAGTGGCCACTCGGGTTTGCAGATCTCTTCCTGGCGCAAAGTCGTCGCCACGGCATATCTGACGATCCGTCCCATCGGTATAAATTGCCGATGGTTCGTCTCAAAGTATTCGATTAGTTCATCGCGTTCGTCTTGTGTGGGACGTCCGTCACGCTCTTTGCTCTTTCCAACCAAATTGAGGTGACTTAAAGCGACGCGCGCGAGGCGGGCTTCCTCGGCTGAAACCTCGATGCCGTGCACAGCGGCGGCATGCGTTATGATTGTGCGGATGAAAGACAAATCGATCGCCAACGTCGCGGGGCCAGCACCCTGCTTGGCACGCTTTCTTCCGAACTCGATGAGCCGCTCTCGATTGAGAGCGGGCAGCTTCACACTGCCGAGCTCCGTCTTGAGCGACGCCATCACGGCAGCTTTTGATCGGCGAGGGGGTTTTCCAACTTCGCGCATGTCTTCGTCGTGCAGGTCGATCAGGTCGCCAAATGTGCGAATGTTCCGGACTACGCGTGGCTTTGACGATCCGTTGCGGTCAATGTTGCGCTCCATCTCGAGCGCCCGTTCTTCTCCGTCCTTGCGTCGTCGGAACGTCTCGGCCACATAACGGGTCTTGCGGCGGACTTGGACGCGCCAGTTTCCAGATGCCAATTGAGTGAAGGTCGCCACGCGTGTGCACTCCGGCTTTCGTGTGCACTATGTGTGCACCGAGAGGTCAAAACGGGTACAAACGTGTGCAATTTCGGCTAGTTTGGAGTGCACACGTTCTTCTTCCATCCCATTGAGATAGTAGGGCAAACGTTTGAAATCGCAAGACTATCGTTTTTCCGTCGCCCCCATGATGGATTGGACCGACCGGCACTGCCGGGTGTTCCACCGTCACCTGACCCGTCGGGCGCTGCTCTATACGGAGATGCTGACGACCGGCGCCATCATTCATGGCGACCGGGAGCGGCTGCTTGGATTCGACGCGGTGGAGCATCCGGTGGCGCTTCAGCTTGGCGGGTCGGACCCGCGCGAGCTCGCGCAGGCTGCGCGGATCGGCGAGGAGTTCGGCTATGACGAGATCAATCTCAATGTCGGCTGCCCGTCGGACCGCGTGAAGGATGGCCGCTTCGGCGCCTGCCTGATGGCGGAGCCGGAGCTCGTGGCGAGGGGCGTCGATGCGATGAAGCGTGTGGTCGCGGTGCCCGTCACCGTGAAATGCCGCATCGGCATCGACGACCAGGATCCGGAAGTGGCGCTCGATACGCTGGCGCGTGCGGTGGTCGCCTCCGGCTGCGACGCGTTGATCGTGCATGCCCGGAAAGCCTGGCTCAACGGCTTGTCGCCGAAGGAGAACCGCGACATCCCGCCGCTCGACTACGATCGTGTTTATCGCCTCAAGCGCGCGATGCCGGACGTGCCTGTCATCATCAACGGCGGCATCCCGGGCATCGACGCGGCGAAAGCACATCTCGAACACGTCGACGGCGTGATGCTCGGCCGCGCTGCCTATCAGGATCCGTGGCGCCTGCTCTCCGTCGATGCCGAGATCTTCGGCGAGGCGGCGCCGCATGCGACCATGCAGGACGCGCTCGAGGCGATGATGCCCTATATCGAGGAGCAGCTCGCGCGCGGCACGCGGCTGCACGCCATCACGCGGCATTTCGTGGGCGCGTTCCACGCCGTACCCGGCGCGCGCGCCTTCCGCCGCCATCTCGCCGAGCTGGGGGTGAAGCCGGGCGCGGGCACCACCGTGCTGCGCGATGCGATCGCCCGGATCGGCAGCGGCGCGCCGGCCGAGGCCGCTGCGTAGCCACTTTGCGCGGAGTGCTCCGAAGGGCCTGATGAGGGATTCGGCGCTTCGGAGCGTGGTCGCTCAGCGGAATAGGTCGAAGTGATAGTTCACGCCGACGCGGAAGGTGTGGAATTTCGCGGCGTTCCAGTCCGGCAGATCGTCGTGCTTGAACTCGGTGTAGAGATACTCGGCCTTGGCCGACCATTTCGGCAGGAACGCCCATTCGACGCCGCCGCCCGCGGTCCAGCCCATCTTCATCTTGTTGAGGCCGCCGTCCTTCAATTCGCCGGTGGCAAGACCTGCGGTCCCGAAGAACAGAAGTCGTGAATCCATTGTCGCGATGCCGGCGCGGGCGCGGCCGGTCATGTACCAGGGCAGGCTGACGGCCGCGCTGTTGACGGCGTCGTGGTTCTTCAGGTCGGTGCCCTCGAAATCGTTCTCGATGCCGACCACGAACATCGGCGAGATCTGGTAATTGTAGCCGATCTGCACGCCGCCGACGGCGCCCTTGATCTTGCCGCCGCTGGTTCCCACGAGATTGTTGAAGGCGTCGTCGGCGCTCGTGCCGTAGCCCGCATTGAAGCCGGCATAGAGGCCTGTCCAGGAATAGACCGGCTGCGGTGCCGTATAGGCAGGCGCCGCATAGCGCGGCGACAGGTCCGCTGCGCCCGCGCTGCCCGCGGCGAACGCGATGGCAAAGGGCAGGGCGCTCATCGCGCGACGTAAGGCGGCTTTGGCAGTCATGTCTCAATCTCCCACTTGGCCGCCTCCGTCAGGGAGCAGCCCTTGTCCAACCCCGATCCGGGAATGGCTCTCTTATAAACCGACTGGGCGGTTTGTAAATGACGGAAATGCCACACCGGCACGCGTTCGGAGCAACTCGCTTCCGAATGCTGGGTGTTAGCTACTGCCTTTGTCAGGGGGTGGTCTGTTGCAGGGCCAGGCGATGCCCGCCATGACGAAGCGGATGGCTGAGCTCTGCATATCCCTCCCGATCTACGGCTGACGTCGCGGAAAGATCCGGCCGACTGGTTCGGGATATTGCGGAAGGAGCTCAACGCGAGGCACATAGCGCCCCTCGTCGATCTCGCGCCGGACATGCGCGGCGATCTCTTCCATCGGTGCAAACCAGACGTCGCCTTGCGCGACCGTCCGCTCGAGGAAGCCGGCGAACACGTGCCAACGCGCGAGCCGTCCCGTCGCGAAGGGATGCAGCGTCGGGATCCACAACCCGCCATAAGCGTAGGCCGCCTGGAATTCCTCCAGGAAAGCCGCAAAGCCGTTGCTGGGGCTGCGCACGGGCATGAAGTAGTCGAGGTCGAAGGACTGGACATATTGCGGCCAGTCGTCGAGGCCCCAATGCGTAGGCAGCTCGATTAGCTCGCCGCTGTTCGCCCTGCTCTTGATGACATAGGGCACATCATCACCCATCAGCGAAGCATCATAGGTGAAGCCTCTTCCCAGCAGCAGGTCGAGGGAGCGATGCGAGAAATTGTAGAGGGGCGCCCGCCAACCGCGTGGCGCCTGTCCCGTCGCCTTGCGGATGATGTCGATGCCGAGATCGAGCCAATAGGCCTCCTCTTCCCGTGTCTGGTCGAGCGGGTTCTCGTGAATATAGCTGTGATGCCCGATCTCGTGGCCGCCGGCGAGCATCGCCTCGATGGCGGAGGGATACTGTTCGATACACCAGGCCGGAACGAAGAAGGTCTGCTTGATTCCGAGCTGCCGATAGGTCTCGACGATGCGCGGCACCGCGACGGTCGGCCCATAGCGCAGCATGGAAATGCCCGAGACGCGGTGATTGCCGTCACCGGGGTGCTCGACATGGATCAGGCTGTCGGCATCCATGTCGAACGTCAGGCAGCAGGCGCACTTCGCTCCGTTGGGCCAGCGGACGGGGTTGGCGATCATTCGTGGCGCCTCCGGAGTCGGTCTGCCATTCAAGCGCTCAGCTCTTTCGAAGCCGGCGGCGGTTTCGAGCCCATGCATTGGGCATGCCACCACCCTCCAGCGCGCTGATGCCGGTCGCCGCCGCGGAATTGTCATATCAACTGGAACAGAACCTGCTTCCACTTGCATCGACACCGCGGACGGATGGCCCGTTCCGAGAATGGCCTTGCCATCCCGTTCCGAGTATTTGCCGATCGGAGGAAAGATGGCACACGGGTATGAAGACGGCAGACTTGATCTGCCATTTGTCGGGCATTGCACCTTCGGCAAGCGGCCCGTCTGCCTTGAGTGGGACAGGCTCGACGCCGATGTCGCGGTGCTCGGGGTGCCCTTCGACATGGGCACGCAATACCGTTCGGGCGCGAGGTTCGGGCCGCGCGCCATCCGCGAAGCCTCGACCCTTTTCTCCTTCGGCCATGGTGGCGCCTATGATCATGAGGATGACGTCACCTATCTGCCGCTTGACAAGGTGCGCATCGTCGACGTCGGGGACGCCGACATTGTCCACACCGATACGGCCAGGAGCCATGCCAACGCCGAAGCGGCAGTCCGAAAGATCCTCGAACGAGGCGCGATGCCCGTGGTCCTTGGCGGCGACCACGCCGTCAACATTCCCTGCGTCAGGGCCTTCAGCGGGCATGGCCCGATCCATATCGTCCAGATCGATGCCCATCTCGATTTCGTGGACGTGAGGCATGGCGTGCGCGAGGGACATGGCAATCCAATGCGACGCGCGGCCGAGCAGGCCCATGTCACGGGCTTGACCCAGATCGGCATCCGCAACGTGTCGTCGACCGCCCGCGAAGGCTATGAGGATGCCCGTGCGCGCGGCTCCACCATCCTCTCGGTGCGCCAGGCACGCAAGCTCGGCGCCGACGGCGTCCTGGATCGGATTCCGCACGGCGCCCGCTATTATGTGACGATCGACATCGACGGCTTCGATCCCTCGATCGCACCGGGAACGGGAACGCCGAGCCATGGGGGCTTTCAATACTACGAGGTGATGGAGATTCTTCAGGGCCTCGCGAAGCGAGGCGAGGTCGTCGGGATCGACCTCGTCGAGGTCGCTCCAGCCTACGATCCCGCGGGCGTGACCGGCATTCTTGCGGCACAGGTGCTGATGAATTTCCTTGGCTATATCTTCGAAGCGCGTTCGCAGCGAAAGTGAACAGCCGTCCCGCCGCCACGTGCCCTAATCGACCGCCAGCCGCGAGCGGCGATGGCTGCTCTGAAGCTCCGGGTAGCCGGTGAGCATCAGCTTGTCGGAACGCACGCCCCAGCTTTCCAGGCGATCGAGGAAGCTCATGCCAAGCAGGTTGGTCTTCATCTGTCCGCGCTGCACGACGAGGGCCGGAACCGATTTCTCGACGAGGTGGCCGACGGCGAGACGGTCGAGGGTGAGCCGGGCCGCCTTGGTGTGACCGCCCGCGGTTTCGAGGTCGACGTCGTATTCGAGCATCTCGAGCGGCAGCCCGATCGCTTTCGCGGTTTCCCAGGTCAGCACCACGGAGGTCGCACCGGTATCGATCACCATTGGCGCGGCAACGCCGTTGATCTTGGCGCGCAACGCGAATTCGCCGCCCTGGCCGCGCTGGATCTGCACCGCGGGAGCGGGCGAGGCGGCCTGCCCGCGGAACATGTGCGAGACCTTGTGGCTGGCGCGCGCGATCTGATCGGGATCGCCATAGGCGACGACGGCACCGGCGGTGCCGGCGAGCATGATGAGGACGAGCAGGAAGCGGATCATCGCGCGCCTCCACAAGGGCGCACGCAGCTCAACTGCGCTTCGGCGATCCCGCGATCGGCTGCAAACCGGCTTCCGTCATGCGCGCCGGCAGCATCGCCATGACCGCCAGCCGTTCCGCGCTTTCCATCGCATGCCAGCGCGCGATCTCCGGCAATGTGCGGCCGCAGCCGAAGCACAGCTTGGTCTTGGGATCGATCATGCAGACGGCGACGCACGGCGTTTCTTTGCTCATTGTGACATAGTGGGGGATCGTCGGGCATTTCTGCAAGCATGTGTTTAAGAGCCCGTACCTGCGCTCATGATCGGCTTGTGGCGCGGCCGGCGCTTCTCGTCAGGCACGAGGGAGCCCTCCGGCTGGAGCGGCGGAGAATCATCTGACAGCGGCGCCAGCGCGCTCATCACCCGCTCCGGCGGGAAGGTGACGATCACCTCGGTGCCGATGCGCAGCTTCGATTTCAGCGTGAACGTGCCGCCATGCAGGTCGATCAGGTTCTTCGCGATGGGCAGGCCGAGGCCAGCGCCCTGTTCGGCCGATTTGATCGAGTTGGAGCCCTGGCCGAACGAGGCGAGCACGACCGGAATCTCGTCCTCCGGAATGCCGGAGCCGGTATCCTTCACCGAAAGATACTGTCCGCCCGATGCGGTCCAGCCGGCCTTGAGCCAGATCTCGCCGCCCTGCGGCGTGAACTTGATCGAGTTGGACAGCAGGTTGAGCACGACCTGGCGGATCGCGCGCTCGTCGGCCCAGAGCCGCGGCATGGCCTGCTCGAACACCTCGTGGATGGTGATGCCGCGGCTCGATGCGCGCAGCTTCATCAGGTGGTGGCAGTCGGCGACGATGCCGACCAGCGCCACCGCCTCCTCGTTGAGCTCGTAGCGGCCGGCCTCGATCCGCGACAGATCGAGGATCTCGTTGATGAGGTTGAGCAGGTGCACGCCGGAATTGTGGATGTCGGCGGAATATTCCTTGTAGACCGGCACCGCGTGCGCGCCAAAAATCTCGCTCTTCATCACCTCGGAGAAGCCGAGGATCGCGTTCAGCGGCGTGCGCAGCTCGTGGCTCATCTGCGCGAGGAAGCGCGACTTGGCGACGTTGGCGGACTCGGCGCGGTGACGCGCCTCGTCCGAGATCGCCTTGGCCTGCTCGAGCTCGCCGATCAGCGCGTCCTTCTCGGCACGCGCTTCCAGTGTCGCGAAGGTCGAGGCGTGCAGCTGGCGCGCCAGCAGCACGAAATAGCCTTCGGCTGCGAGCGCGAGCGCCGCCAGGATGTAATTGTCCAGCGAGCCGATCATTGCAAAGCTCAGCGCCATCGCGACGGCAACGGGCGCGGTGGCGGCGAGGGCTGCGATCGGTAAATTGGCCGCCAGCATGCTCGACACTGCGATCACCAGCAGCATCAGGAACATCATCAGCGTTTCCGTGACCATGTCGAGCACGGGATGGATCATGATCGCCATCCAGCACAGGCCATAGAGCAGGTCGAGCACGACGAAGCGCGTCCGCCATGCACGCGTCGCCGTGGGCGATGACGCCTCGGCCAGGAACCGCCGGCAGCTGCGGACCATCGCGCCGTGGATGCAGAGCATGCCGCAGGTCCAGGCCACGGCCGGGATCGGCTGCATCCACAGTCCGAACAGCACGCCGGTCGCCACCACCAGCAGCATCACGACATAGGAGGCGGACAGTCTTGTCTGGGCATATTGACGGAGCAACTCGGCGTCGAAGGCGGGCCGGGTTCCGCTGGTCGACGTTAACTTGTCGCGCGCCTCGCGCACCCGCTGCGCGGCGGCCCGGCGACTGCTCGCCGACGGCGCGCTCACCGGCGCGGCCGGAAGCTGCACAACCTCGGGCTTTTCAGCGGGGTTACTCATCGCACAACAACAATTCCTGCCCGCGCGAGACGGGCCTTCTGCATTGTCTATCTGTGGCAATAAATCCTTAAGAGGTGCCTTAAGGAGCTAAAGAATTACGTTAACCGGGCGTTAATTCGAATCCTGTCCACGCCGCTCAGTGCAGCAGCGCATGCTGCGCCACATAGACCACGGCCCCGGCCAGATATCCGGCGAGCGCGGGAACCGCGATGCGGCGGGCGTACCAGAGGAACTCGATCCGCTCGAGCCCCATGGCGGCGACGCCGGCGGCCGAGCCGATGATCAGGATCGATCCGCCGGTGCCGGCACAATAGGCGATGAACTCCCAGAGGAAGCTGTCGGGCGGATAGTGCGCGAGATCGTACATGCCCATGGTCGCGGCCACCAGCGGCACGTTGTCGATGACGGCGCTGAGCAGCCCGAGCACGACGACGATGACATCCTGGCGACCGATCACGGTGTCCAGCCATTTGGCGACCAGGGAGAGCAGGCCGGCATGATCGAGGCTGGCGACCGCGAGCAAGATGCCGACGAAGAACACGATCGAGCCCATGTCGATCCGCGTCAGCGCGTGCGCAAGCGTCAGCGGGCGGCGGACATGCTCGTCCTTGTGGCGATGAACGATCTCGCCGACCAGCCAGACCAGGCCGAGCCCGAACAGCACGCCCATGAAGGGCGGCAGATGCGTGACCGTCTTGAAGGCGGGCACCGCGATCAGCACGCCCAGGCCCAGATAGAACATCAGGTTGCGTTCGAACCGCTCGACGCTCAGCAATCCGTGGTCCTTCGGCGGCGGCGCGATGGTCTTGCCCTTCAGCGAAAGGCCGATGAACGCGAGCGGCACCAGCAAATTGACCAGCGAGGGCAGGAACACGTTGCTCATGATCTTCAGCGGCGTGATCTGCCCGCCGATCCACAGCATGGTCGTGGTGACGTCGCCGATCACGGTCCACGCGCCGCCGGCATTCGCGGCGATGACGATGAGAGAGGCGAACAGCAGCCGGTCCTCGCGCCGGGCGATCAGTCGCTGGATCAGCGAGATCATGACGATCGTGGTCGTCAGATTGTCGAGGATCGCGCTCAGGAAGAACGTCACGAACCCGACCAACCACATCAGCTTGACCTGGCTGGTCGTGCTGATGCGGGAGGTGATGACCTCGAAGCCGTCATGGGCGTCGATCACCTCGACGATGGTCATCGCGCCGATCAGGAAGAACACGATCTGCGCGGTCGAGGCGACGGATTCATCGAGCTGACGGCCGACCACATTGTGGTCGCCCGTCGCAGTCGCGTAGACCGTCCAGAGCAGCCCCGCAGCCAACAGCGCGGACGCGCTCTTGTTGACCCCGATCGGGTGCTCGAGCGCGATCGCCGCATAGGCGAGGACGAAGATTGCGGCGAGTGCGATCAGCAAGGCAGGGTCAGTTCGTCACTGTCAGCGGTTAAGGCGCGCGAGCAGGCTCGACGTATCCCAACGCTTGCCACCCATTTTCTCGACCTCGGCGTAGAACTGGTCGACCAGCGCAGTCACCGGCAGATTGGCGCCGTTGCGGCGGGCTTCGGCCAGCGAGATCGAGAGATCCTTGCGCATCCATTCGACCGCGAAGCCGAAATCGTACTTGTTCTCGTTCATGGTCTTGTAGCGGTTTTCCATCTGCCAGGACTGCGCGGCGCCCTTGGAGATGGTCTCGATCACGGCGGCAACGTCGAGCCCACTCTTCTTGGCGAAGTGAATACCCTCGGAGAGGCCCTGCACGAGGCCGGCGATGCAGATCTGGTTGACCATCTTGGTCAGCTGGCCGGAGCCGGCGGGCCCGAGCAGTTTGCACATCCGCGCATAGGCGCCCGTGATGATCGGCTCGGCGCCGGCATAGGCGTCCGCCGCACCGCCGCACATGACTGTCAGCACGCCGTTCTCGGCGCCGGCCTGGCCGCCGGAAACCGGCGCGTCGATGAACTTGAAGCCGGCCTTGGTGGCGGCCGCGTCGAGCTCGCGGGCGACTTCGGCGGATGCGGTGGTGTGGTCGACGAAGGTCGCGCCCTTCTTCATGCCGGCGAAGGCACCATCGGGGCCGATCGTGACCGCGCGCAGGTCATTGTCGTTGCCGACGCAGCACATCACGAAATCCTGGCCCTCGGCGGCGGCCTTCGGGGTCGCCGCGGTCTTGCCGCCGAACTTGTCCGCCCATTCCTTCGCCTTGGCCGCGGTGCGGTTGTAGACGGTGACCTCATGGCCCCCTTTTTTCACGAGGTGTCCGGCCATGGGGAAGCCCATCACGCCGAGACCGAGGAAAGCGACTTTAGCCATGTTTGTAACCTTGTCCGTAGTTTGGGTTTTACGGTTCTTGCCGGGCGGGGGGCGCCAAACGGCGTTTTTGCAGTTCCGCTGTGAGGGCGGATTAGGAGCGCACCATAAACCCTTGAGGCGAGAGGGCAACGGCTTCGTTTGGCAGCCGCCTGTGCTAGAATGGCGGGCCTCGGGACTTGCATAAAGAGGGAGCGAAGGCATGGGCGGCGTGAGCGTGGGCGTCCTCGATCATTTCAACATCCGGACCCGGAATCTGGCCGACACGGTCCGCTTCTACGAGGACGTGCTGGGCCTGGAAAATGGCGCCCGGCCGAATTTCGCCTTTCCCGGCGCCTGGATGTACAGCGAGGGAAGGCCGGTGGTGCACCTCGTCGATATTTCTCCGACGGCGGAGCCACAAAAGCCGGATTCCGGCGTTGTCCACCACGTCGCCTTCGTCAGCCGTGGTTTTGACGGCATGAAGCAGCGCCTGGCGTCGAAGGGGATGAAGTTCGAGTCCCGCCAGGTGCCTGGCGGCGACCTTTGGCAGATCTTCGTCCACGACCCCAACGGGGTGATGATCGAGCTCAATTACGAGGCGGCCAAGGAGCAGGGGGCGGCGCCGGCCGAGATGGCTGACGATATCGGCAGGCAGTAGCCTTTTGGACGTTTCCGCTCTAATGGGGCATCCTGAACTCTAGGAGATGCGCTTTGAGCGTGACGCAGCAGCAGGTTCTCGACAGCCTTGGCCGGATCAAGTCGCCGCGCGGGGTCGCGCTCACCAATGCCAATGTGCTGAGCGCGATCAGCGCGTCCGACGGCAAGGTGTTCTTCTCGATCAATGTCGATGCCGCCGAGGCGCGGGCCTGGGAGTCCGTCCGGGCCGACGCGGAGGCAGCCGTGCGCGCCATTCCCGGCGTCACCACGGTCATGGTGGCGCTCACCGCCGAGCGCAAGCCCGGCGCTGCGCCGCCACCGCCACCGCCACCGACGCCGAGCCGCGGCACGCCGGGCGTGCAGCCGGTCCATGCCCACAAGCCGCCGCAGGGCGGTACCTCGCCGATGGCGCGGCAGTCCGAGATCCCGGGCGTTGCCGCGGTGATCGCGGTGGCCTCCGGCAAGGGCGGCGTCGGCAAGTCGACCACCGCGCTCAATCTAGCGCTGGGCTTGCGCGACCTCGGCCTCAAGGTCGGGCTGCTCGATGCGGACATCTACGGCCCCTCGGTGCCGCGGCTGACCGGCCTGCGCGACAAGCCGGAGCTGAACGGCGAGCGCAAGATGATTCCGCTGCGGCGTTTCGGCCTCGCCATCATGTCGATCGGCTTCCTCGTCGAGGAAGAGACCGCGATGATCTGGCGCGGCCCGATGGTGATGTCGGCGGTGACGCAGATGCTGCGCGACGTCGAATGGGGCGAACTCGACGTGCTCGTCGTCGACATGCCGCCGGGCACGGGCGACGCCCAGCTCACGCTGGCGCAGAACGTGCCGCTGAAGGGCGCCGTCATCATCTCGACCCCGCAGGACCTGTCGCTGATCGACGCGCGGCGGGGGCTCGCCATGTTCCGGAAGGTCAACGTGCCCGTGCTCGGCATCGTCGAGAACATGAGCTATTTCCAGTGCCCGCATTGCGGCACGAAATCGGACATCTTCGGCCACGGTGGCGCGCGCCACGAGGCCGAGAAGCTCGGCGTGCCGTTCCTGGGCGAGATTCCGCTGCACATGGCGATTCGCGCCAGCTCGGACGCCGGTAGCCCGGTGGTCGACAGCGAGCCGGACGGCCCCCATGCGGCGATCTATCGCGCCATTGCGGGCCAGGTCCGGGACCAGCTCAAGGGCGTCATCGCCGCGGCCTGAGCCGGCCCCGCCGAGCCCGCGGGGCCATGCGACTTTCGTAGAGCCCCGTCATGCCAATGTCGCGTTCCGAAACCGGGGCTTCCGTGTTAAAGGCCCACGGCAGTCAAGCCCCTTCGGTTCGACGCGGCCCAAACGCGTCGCCGGAATGAGCGGCGGCAAAGAGGAAGTCTAGGGGAAACAAACGCCCCAGCAAGGAGAGACCTGAAGATGAAGCGTCGTGATTTCTTGAAAGTGTCGGCAGCAGGCGCGGCGGCGACCGCAGTGGCCTCGCCGGCGATCGCGCAATCCTCGCCCGAGGTGAAGTGGCGCCTGACTTCGAGCTTCCCGAAGTCGCTCGACACCATCTATGGCGGCGGCGAGCAGGTGGCGAAGTACGTCGCCGAGATGACCGACAACAAGTTCCAGATCCAGGTGTTCGCCGCCGGCGAAGTCGTCCCCGGCCTGCAGGCGCTCGATGCGACCTCGAACGGCACGGTCGAGATGTGCCACACCGTGTCCTACTACTATGTCGGCAAGGACCCGACCTTCGCGATCTTCGCGTCGGTGCCGTTCGGCCTCAACGCGCGCCAGCAGAACTCCTGGCTCTACCAGGGCGGCGGCAACGAGCTCGCCAACGAGTTCTTCAAGAAGTCGAACGTGATCGGCTTCCCCTGCGGCAACACCGGCACCCAGATGGGCGGCTGGTTCCGCAAGGAGATCAAGACCGTTGCCGATCTCTCCGGCCTCAAGATGCGCATCGGCGGCATCGCCGGCCAGGTGCTCCAGAAGGTCGGTGTGGTGCCGCAGCAGCTCGCCGGTGGCGACATCTACCCGGCGCTGGAAAAGGGCACCATCGACGCGGCCGAGTGGGTCGGTCCCTACGATGACGAGAAGCTCGGCTTCGCCAAGGTCGCCAAGTACTACTACTATCCGGGCTTCTGGGAAGGCGGCCCGACGGTGCACTCCTTCATCAATCTCGACAAGTGGAACGGGCTGCCGAAGAACTACCAGGCGATCCTCACCAACGCGATGGCCAACGCCAACAGCTGGATGGCCGCGCGCTACGACATGCAGAATCCGTCGGCGCTGAAGCGTCTGGTGGCCGGCGGCACCCAGCTTCGTCCCTTCACCAACGAAGTGCTCGAAGCCTGCCTCAAGGCGACCAACGAGCTGTGGGCGGAAACCTCGGCCAAGAACCCCGACTTCAAGAAGTCGATCGACGCCATGCAGGCCTACCGCTCCGACGAATATCTGTGGTGGCAGGTCGCCGAATACACCTACGACAGCTTCATGATCCGCTCGCGCACCCGCGGCTGATCGCCGACCAAGCTGTCAGACTGAATGGCCCGGCCTCGTTCGCGAGGCCGGGCTTTTTCTTTGCTCTTGGGCGGGTGCCAAACAAAAAATATGGAAAACAACCCCATGCAAAGTAGAAATGGGGTGCGGGGGATATCCGCCGGCGGACGCGGCCAACAGTCTGACGCGTCGGGGTAAATCGGCGGGATGGCGCAATCATTGCGCCGCCAGTGCCGACGCTGTGATTTGCCAGACGACGCCGGCGTTTGGCGCACCTCTGCCGCCTCATCGTCATTGCGAGCGCAGCGAAGCAATCCAGTGTCCCTCCGCGGAACGATTCTGGATTGCTTCGCTGCGCTCGCAATGACGAGCGGATAGAGACGGGCTCGGCCGAGCAACGAGGCCGTTTGACTCGTCGGGCAAAACAGTGGCACAAAGCCATAATCGCATAATCCGAAATCGGTCCGACGATCCCTGAAGGAACGATCGCGGATCGCGTTGGGGGCTTGCCGTGATGGCGCATGCAAGGCTGCTTGGACTCGTTGTCGCTGTAACGTGGCTCGGGTTGTCCGCGGCATCGGCGGCCGGCGGTATGTCGAAAGATATTTTGAAAGGTGCCTGGAAATTCGAGATCGATCGCCAGGATCGGCCGTATCTCGGCTATTACGACACCAGCGGCAAGACAGTATTTCGCATCGGCTGCGGCGCGCATTTCGAGATGGACGCGGTCTATCCGGGGGAAGCGCCGAAACAGGACCACACCAAGGCCTCGATCACGATCGCCAACGGCAAGATGCAGATGGATTTCGCCGGCTTCACCTACGCCGGTCCCGAGTCCTTCCCGCCGAACACCACAATGTTCAACCAGCCGGACCTCGGCCATCCCGAGCTTGCCGAAGACAAATGGCGCGCGCTGGAAAATCGCGTCTTCGATCTTCTGGACTCCGGGCAGCCGCTGACGATCTCGGCCGAGGGCAAAAGGTACGTGCTGCCGCCGGTCGAACTGCCGCGCTGGCGGCCGCGCTTCCAGAAAATCTGCTGACGCGCCCGCGACGTGCTTCAAGCTCCGAAACCGGAGCCTCGAATCACGCGCGACGAACTCAGCGATTGAGAATGGACTGCCCCGCCCCCGACAGTTCCTGATCCGCTCGCGCACCCGTGGCTGATGAAAGTTTAGGCTAAAGGGTCGCAAGACCGCAAAGCCCGGCTTCCCTTGGAGGCCGGGCTTTTTCTTTGCCTCAGTGCGATCGGGATGGCTTTCGGCGTGCCGTTGCGCCATGCTGGCCGCAAGCCTCGGCAAGAAGGCTTCACAATCAGATCCATCAGGGCAGGAAATCATGAAGAGAAGAGACTTCATCAAGGTCACAGGACTTGGTGCGGCCGGCGCCGCCACGCTCGCCGCTCCGGCGATCGCGCAGTCGATGCCGGAAATCAAATGGCRCATGCCGACGAGCTGGCCGAAATCGCTCGACACGCTCTTTGGCGGCGCCGAGATGATGTGCAAGATGGTTGCGGAAGCCACCGACAACAAATTCCAGATCCAGATCTTCGCGGCCGGCGAGATCGTGCCGGGCCTCCAGGTGCTGGACGCCGTGCAGAACGCCACCTGCGAGATCGGCCACACCGCCTCGTATTACTATTTCGGCAAGGACCCGACCTTCACCTTCGGCTCGGCGGTGCCGTTCGGGCCGAACATGCGCATCAACCAGGCCTGGTACATGCAGGGCGGGGGACGCGAAGTCCTCAACGAGTTCTACAAGAGCTACAACGTCGTCTCGCTGTTCGCCGGCAACACCGGCTGCCAGATGGGCGGCTGGTTCAGGAAAGAGGTCAACACGCCCGATGATCTCAAGGGCATGAAATTCCGCATCGGCGGCTTTGCCGGCCGCGTGCTCCAGAAGCTCGGCGTGGTGCCGCAGCAGCTCGCCGGCGGCGACATCTATCCGGCGCTGGAAAAGGGTACCATCGACGCCGCCGAATGGGTCGGCCCCTACGATGATGAGAAGCTCGGCTTCTACAAGATCGCGCCGCACTACTACTATCCCGGCTGGTGGGAGGGCGGCCCGATGCTGCTGGCCTTCGTCAACCTCGACAAGTGGAACGCGCTGCCGAAATATTACCAGAGCGTGCTCACACAGGCCGGCCATTACGCCAACAACTACATGATGGCGCGCTACGACCAGGCCAATCCGCTGGCGCTGAAGAAGCTGCTCGCCAACAATACCAAGCTGCACGCCTTCTCGCCGCCGATCATGGATGCCTGCTACAAGGCGGCCAAGGAGCTGCATGACGAGGTCTCGGCGACCAACCCCAACTTCAAGAAGGTGTACGAGTCCCTCACCAAATTCTCCAACGACAGCTATTCCTGGTTCCAGGTCGCCGAGGTCGGATACGACATCTTCATGGCGCGGCGGTCGCAGAGCTGATCGCGTCACCTATCGCGTGCAAGGCCCCGGAGCGAAGGCTCCGGGGTTTTGCGCTTCGCGACGCGCCAACAAGCAGACGACAACCTGCCTATTCGCGAATGCCAGGCGTGCCTCTTAAGCGCTGATAGGCTTGCGGCTCAACAGCCGACCGCGCGGCCGCATCAGGGGCCTCCAAATTGCCTTACGCGAACCTGACAGGTACGAAAAGGCTGGCGATGTTTGCCTTTTTGCTGGCTGAAACCGGACGGATGGTGGAAGAGAGCGAGGAAGCGGCGCGAGCCGTGTGGTGACACCGGAACATCCGGCGAGATTGCGATGCGCCTTCTGATCGTCGAGGACAATGCCGAGCTGTCGCGGCTCGTGGCCAGCGGGCTTTCGGCGGCCGGCTATGAGAGCGACATCGTCAGCACCGCAGCCGAGGCGCGCGAGGCGGTGCGCAACGTCAACTATGCCGCGATGATCCTCGATCTCGGCCTGCCCGACGGCGACGGCCTGTCGGTGCTGCGCGAGCTGCGCCGCCAGACCGATCCGCTGCCGGTGCTGGTGCTGACCGCGCGCGGCGGCTTGCAGGACCGCGTCAGCGGCCTGCGCAGCGGCGCGGACGACTACCTCGCAAAGCCGTTCGCCATGGAGGAGCTGGTGGCGCGGCTGGAGGCGATCCTGCGCCGCCCGGGCCAGTTGCTCGGGCGTTCGCTGCGCCTCGCCAACCTGGTCTACGACACCGAAAGCCGCCAGATCTTCATCGACGACCAGCCGCGGATCATCTCCGCGCGCGAGGCGTCGGTGCTGGAGATCCTGTTGCGCCGGCAGGGGCGGGTGGTGCCGAAGAAGAACGTCGAGGACCACATCTTCGGCCTCGAAGGCGAGGTCGCCTCCAACGCGGTTGAGGTCTATGTGTCGCGGCTGCGCAAGCAGCTTGCCGAGCACGGCGCCAAGGTCGTGATCCACACCATTCGCGGCGTCGGCTATCTCATGGCCGAGGAGAAATAGCGTGCCGCAGAGGTCGCCGACCTTCAAATCGCTGATCTCGCGCATCGTCTTCATGCACATCGTCGCGGTCGCAATGGTCGCGATCTTCCTGCCGCTGGTGCTGTTCTGGCTGCTCAATTCGGAGATCGACCAGCTGCACCGCGACGCCATGCGCGCGCAGGCCGAAGTGCTCGCCGAGCGCATCGTCGCGCAGCCGGACGGCCTCTTGACGTTCAACCTGCCTGACAGTCTCAAGGGCCTCTACTCGGAGGCCTATGGCCGTTATCTGTATGACATCCGCGATGCCGACGGCCGCTTGCTGTTTTCATCGCGCCGCAAGACCGGCGCAGCCGCTGCGGCGCCGACGCTGTCCGAGACGATTTCCGGCGCCGGCGTCACCCGCATCATCGACGGCAAATTGGTGCGCATCCGCGTTGCCGAGGATCTCTCCCATCGCGACGTCATCATCGACGACATCGTCTCGAACTTCTTCCGGCGGGTCGGATGGATCACCATCCCGATCCTGCTGATCCTGCTCGCGGCCGACATCATCATCTTCCGTCGCGCGGTCGCGCCGTTGTGGAAGGCCTCGGAGGAGGCGAGCAATATCGGTCCGTCGCGCACCGACATCCGCCTGCCCACCGAACAGATCCCGCGCGAGATCATGCCGCTCGTCACCGCCGTCAACCAGGCGCTGGACCGCCTCGAGGACGGCTTTCGGGTGCAGCGGCAGTTCACGGCCGATGCCGCCCATCAATTGCGCACGCCGCTCGCGATCCTGCGCACGCGGATCGAGACGCTTCATGACGGCGCCGCGCGCGAGGTGCTGCATGCCGACATCGAGGGCATGAGCCGGATCGTCGCCCAGCTCCTGGAGATCGCCGAGCTCGACACGCTGGTGCTCGATCCCGGCGAGACCGCCGACCTGCGCGCGGTCTGCGCCGAGGTGGTCGGCGCGATCGCCCCGTTCGCGCTCGCCCGCCACAAGGACATCGCGCTCAAGGGCACGGATGCGCCGGTGATGATCCACGGCAATTCCGAGATGCTGCAGCGCGCGATCTTCAACCTCGCCGAAAACGCCATCAAGTTCACCGCGACGGACACGTCGGTCGACGTCGAGGTGCGCGACGACGGTTCGGTGCATGTGCGCGATCGCGGCCCTGGCATTGCGGAGGCCGAGCGCGACCTGATCTTCCAGCGCTTCTGGCGCGCCGACCGCCAGCGTACCGACGGCGCGGGCCTCGGGCTGTCGATCGTGCGCGCCGTCGCGGATGATCATGCCGCGACCGTTGCGGTGGAAAATCTCCCGGACGGCGGCGCACAGTTCACGCTGCGGTTCAGGCTGGCGGAGAAAGCGGGCGACGCTGGGGTGAAACCAGTGCGGCACTGACACTGCACCCTCTCCCCTTGTGGGAGAGGGTGGCATAGGCGGCCTTCGGCCGCCGTCCTCATAACGCCGATGCTTTGCATCGGCTATGGCGCTAGCGGCGAGACGGGTGAGGGGTCTGTCTCTGCGAGTCTGTCTCTCGCAGATGCGTGCGCGGGGAGGACCCCTCATCCGGCGCCGTAGCCGAGCTTCGCTTCGGCGGCCACTTTAGGACGGCCGCCAAAGGCGGCCTACGCCACCTTCTCCCGCAAGCGGAGAAGGAAGAAAAGCGGCGGCTATTTCAGCTTGCCGGTGGACAGGTCCATGATCATGCGTGTCGCCAGATAAAGACGCGGCACGATGCTGTTGATCTGCACATATTCGGCATCGTTGGAGTGCGCACCGAAGCCCGACAGGCCCATGCCTTCCACGACGGCTCCATTGGTCTTGAGCGCGGCAAACGCGGCATCGGTGCCGCCGCCGGTCGCCTTCTCGTCGACCTTGAGGGACAGTCCGAGCTCCTGATAGAGCCTCTTGCCGTAGGCCGCGACGCGGCGCGAGGCGTCGTCGACCTCGAGCGGCGGGCGACGCACCTCGAATTTCAGGTCGACCTTGGAGTCGGGGAGCAGGCGGTTCTTGATCTTCTCCTGCAGCGCCTTCTGCAACTCGTCGAAATCCGCCACCTTGAGCGCACGCGCATCGGCCTGGGCCGTGGCTTCGGCAGGGATCACGTTGCGGTTGGTGCCGGACTTGGAGACCGTCCAGTTCAGCTTCAGGCCCTGTTCGGGCTTGGACAGGTCCTTCATCTGCAGCACCTGGTGCGAGAGCTCGTACAGCGCGTTGATGCCGCCCTCGGGCCGTGCGCCCGCATGCGAGGACTTGCCCTGCACCGTGAGATAGGCGGAGCCGATGCCGCTGGTGGCGAGGCGCAGCGTGCCGTCGGTGCCGCCGCCCTCGAACGAGAACACCACGTCCTGATCCGCGGCGAATTTGGTGATGGTGCTGCGCCAGCCGGGCGAGGAGATCTCCTCGTCGCCATTGGTGAGCACCGTGAGTGTGCCGTAATCCTTGAAGCTTAGTTTCTGCAGCAATGCCACGGTATGGAGAATGAGCGCGACGCCCTGCTTGTCGTCGGAAATGCCGAGGCCGTAGGCCTTGTCGCCGTCGATGCGGAACGGCTGGTCCTTCAACATGCCTTTCAGGTACACCGTGTCCATGTGGGCGATCAGCATGATCTTCTTACTGCCGGTGCCCTTGAACACGGCGTGCACGGCCGGGCCGATCTTCTCGGGCGTGTCGTCGAGGCGATAGACGTCGGTGGGTTGCAGGATCTCCACCGTGCCGCCGAGCTGCTTGAGCTGGCCGGCAACGCGCTCGGCGATCTGGTTCAGGCCGTCGATGTCCTTGCTGCCGGATTCGATGCTGACGAGATCGCGCAGCGTGTCGAGCAGCGGCTGCTGCTCCTTTTGCGCCAGCGCATGGATCTCGGCGATCGGTTCCGCGTGCGCCATTGTTGCGGCACATGCCAGCCAGAGCGAAGCGAACAGCGACGGAGCAAAGTACGATCGGGACATGCGCGGCGGTCCATCAATTGGAGGATGGCCCGGTATGCCCGTGTTTGCCGCGCTTGTCACGCGCGCCGCCAAACCCTCTCCCCTTGTGGGAGAGGGTGGCATAGGCGGCCTTCGGCCGCCGTCCTTATAACGCCGATGCTTTGCATCGGCTATGGGCGATAGCGGCGAGACGGGTGAGGGATTGCCTCGGCGAGTCCTATTCTCAGTTGAGTGCGCGGAAGCAACCCCTCATCCGGCGCGCTACGCGCGCCACCTTCTCCCGCAAGGGGAGAAGGAAGAAAGCGCGGCCGCTACTTCTGCGGTGGTCCCAGGTCCAGCGGCGGCAGGTCGATCTGCGGCACCTCGATCTTGACCTTGTCGAGGTCGACATTGAGCGGCTTGTCGAGCAGGCCCGTCACCGTGACCGGGAAGACGATCACGAGCAGGACCATGATCATCTGCAGGCCGATCCAGGGGATCGCGCCCCAATAGATATCGGAGCTCTTCACTTCCTTCGGCGCCACGCCGCGCAGATAGAACAGCGCGAAGCCGAACGGCGGATGCAGGAACGAGGTCTGCATGTTGACGCAGAGCATCACGCCGAACCAGATCAGCGCCGCATCCGGCCCCACCACCGGCGCGAGGACCTTCTGCGCGATCGGCGCGATCATCGGCAGGATGATGAAGGCGATCTCGAAGAAGTCGAGGAAGAACGCCAGGAAGAAGATGAAGAGGTTGATGAAGATCAGGAAGCCCCAGACGCCGCCCGGCAGCGAGGTCAGCAGGTGCTCGAGCCAGACGCCGCCGGAGACGCCCAGGAACACCACCGAGAAGCAGGTCGAGCCGATCAGGATGAAGGTGACCATGCAGGTGATGCGCATGGTGGTCTCGTAGCCCTGCTTGATCAGGTCGCGCAGGTCGGGGATGCGCGCGGCCTCGATGCAGATCCAGGTCACGGCGAGATAGGTGACCGCGAACGCGAGCCTGAAGATCAGGTTCTCGGTGAACAGCATCGCGACGATGGTGCCAACGCCGGCGGCGACGATGCCGAGGATCAGGATCTTGCGGCCTGCCGAGGAAAAGTCCTTGTGATGGATCGCGGCGAGCACGATGGCGCCGATCGCACCCATCGCGCCGGCTTCCGTCGGGGTCGCAAGGCCCATCATCATGGTGCCGAGCACGACGAAGATCAGCACCGCCGATGGGATGATGCCCATCAGGCACTTCTTCCACAGCGCCCAGCCGGTCAGCGTGCGCGCTTCCTTCGGCACCGGCGGCACGTGGTCCGGCTTGATCAGGCCGAGCACGAAGGTGTAGCCGGCGAACAGCATGATCTGGAACACCGAGGGGCCCCWGGCGCCGAGATACATGTCGCCGACCGACTTGCCGAGCTGGTCGGCGAGCACGATCAGCACCAGCGAGGGCGGCACCAGCTGCGTGATCGTGCCGGAGGCGGCGAGCACGCCGGTGATATAGCGCATGTTGTAGCCGTAGCGGATCATCACCGGCATCGAGATCATCGCCATGGCGATGACCTGGGCCGCCACCGTGCCGGTGATGGCGCCGAGGATGAAGCCGACGATGATGACGGAGTAGCCGAGGCCGCCGCGGATCGGGCCGAACAGCTGGCCCATCGAATCCAGCATGTCCTCGGCGAGGCCGCATCGTTCCAGGATCGCGCCCATGAAGGTGAAGAAGGGAATCGCGAGCAGGAGCTCGTTGGAGAGCACGCTGCCGAACACGCGGCCGGGAATCGCCTGGAGGAAGTTGAGGTCGAAGAATCCGAGATGGATGGCGAGGAAGCCGAACGAGAGCCCGACCGCCGCCAGCGTGAACGCCACGGGGAAGCCGATCAGCATCGCCAGAACCAGGCCGCCGAACATCATCGGCGGCATCATCTCCAGCGTAATCATTGGGTCGGCCTCTCGTACTTGGCGTCGATCGTGACATAGCCCTGGAGAGCCGCGATACGCTTGATGACTTCGGAAACACCCTGGAGCGCCAGCAGGACGAAGCCGGCAGGGATCACGAACTTGATCGGCCAGCGGATCAGGCCGCCGGCATTGCCCGACACCTCGCCGACATTGTAGGCCTGCATGAAGAACGGCCACGACAGATAGGCGAGCAGCAGACAGGAGGGGATCAGGAAGAACAGCGTGCCGATCATGTCGAGCCAGAGCTGGCCGCGCTCCGAAAGCGTCAAATAGAAGATCTCGACCCGCACATGCTCATTGCGCTTGAAGGTGTAGGACGCGCCGAACATCACGAGGATGGCGAACATGTACCATTGCAGCTCCAGCCAGCCGTTCGACGAATTGCTGAAGGCGTAGCGGATCATGGCGTTGGCCGCGCTGACCAGACAGGCCAGCAACACAAGCAGGTTGCAGACGTACCCGATCTTTTCATTGAGGAGGTCGATGGCGTTGCTCAGCGCCAGCAAGGGACGCATCTTACTTTCTCTCCGTCGCGGCCATGAGCATGATCCGGAAAAGTGTGACGCGGTTTTCCGAAAAAGATCATGCTCGAACAACAACCTGAAGCGCGATGAGATGATGATACATCCTCATCTCATCGCGCTTCAGACATCACGGAAGGCATCGGCACGCATCGCTCGGCTCGCGTGCAAAAGGCACGCGACCACATGGCTCGTTTTCCGGAGCGATTGCGGCGTCAGTCCTCCCCTCGTGCCTTGCCGTCTTGACCGCGACCGCCGAAGGGGCGGGCCGGCTTATTGTTGCCGGGCAAGCAAAGGCGGCTGCACCAAACCAGCGGGCTTGATCGCCGTCAATCGGAAAATGGGCAAATTGACGCGCTGCCAGCAGCTTAGGTTAGCGGCGCTGGCGAATCGTCAGCCGCCGGTCACGCTCATATGGCGGCTGACGCTGGGGCGGTCGTGGCGGCGGTCGATGATGAAATCGTGGCCCTTGGGCTTCAGCCCGATGGCGCGGTCGATCGCATCCGCAAGCAGCGCATCCTCGCTCGACGCACGCAGAGGTTTGCGCAAATCGGAGGCATCCTCGTGGCCGAGGCAGGTGTGCAGCGTTCCCGTGCAGGTGACGCGCACCCGGTTACAGGATTCGCAGAAATTATGGGTCATCGGCGTGATCAGGCCGAGCTTGCCGCCGGTCTCGGCGACGCTGACATAGCGCGCCGGCCCGCCGGTGGTCTCGCTTAGGTCCGTCAGCGTGAATTGCTGGGCGAGCCGAGCCCGCACCAGCGACAGCGGCAGGTACTGGTCGATGCGGCCTGCGCCGATCTCGCCCATCGGCATCACCTCGATCAGCGTCAGCCCCATGCCCTTGCCATGGGCCCAGCGCATCAGGTCGGGAAGCTCGTCCTCGTTGAGGTTCTTCAGCGCCACCGCGTTGATCTTCACGGCAAGGCCTGCGGCGCGCGCTGCCTCGATGCCCTCCAGCACCTTGTCGATCTCGCCCCAGCGGGTGATCTCGCGAAACTTCCTGGGATCGAGCGTGTCGAGCGAGACGTTGATGCGGCGGACGCCGCAATCGGCGAGCTCCTGGGCGTATTTCGCAAGCTGGGTGCCGTTGGTGGTCAGCGTCAGCTCGCGCAAGGCGCCGCTGGTCAGATGGCGCGACAGCGAGCGCACCAGCGACATCACGTTGCGGCGGACCAGCGGCTCGCCGCCGGTGAGCCGCAGCTTCTGCACGCCCTTGGCGATGAAGGCGGAGCAAAGCCGGTCGAGCTCTTCCAGCGTCAGCAGGTCCGCCTTGGGCAGGAACGTCATGTCTTCCGACATGCAGTAGAAGCAGCGCAGGTCGCAGCGGTCGGTGACGGAGACGCGCAAATAGCTGATGGTCCGCCCGAACGGATCGGTCATCGGGCTCGACAGCGCGGCGAGAGGGCTCGCTGTTGCGAGAGGGCTCGCGGAAGATCCGTTCATACCAAATGCCTTGTCACTGACGGCGACGGCGCACCTTTGCTTCAGCGGTGCTCTGGAAGCAATCTAAGCATCGGACAGGCTGAGGACAATCGGGTGGTATACGTAAGTCAGCGCTTGGATCAGCGTTTGCCTGCGTTCGGATCGGGGAACGGCGAACCGGCGGCAGGGGTGGCCTCAGCCGGGGCAGCGGCGGTCGCCGCCGGTTTGGGCTTCTTCGGCCGGTGCGGCTTGCGGACCGGCTTTGGCGGGGTGGCCGGCTGAAGCTCCGCGAACACCGGATTCGGATCGGTGGTGACCGAGGCGGGCGTGGTGAAATCGCCGGGGTTCTTGATCACGTTCACCGGCACGCTCGCCGGCTGGAACTTGGGCAGCGCGAAAGCGACCGTGAAGGGGGTGTCGGGGGCGGGAACCGAGACGGAGCAGGGCGTCTTGCAGCCCGGCCCGAGCGAGGTCGTGGCGTCAGCCCCCGGAGGATTGGATTCAAGCCGGACCTGGACGGTCGGCGGCGCCGATTTGAACATGTCCCAAGACATTGAGGAGCAGCCACCCAGGCTCGCTCCCGCTAGCGCAATCGCGATGACACGACGCATGACCACCCACTTGTACTGCGACGAACCGCCACATCCCCGGGCCGGACCATAGGAGTGTCGTTTGGGGCAGGCAACCGGCGCGCCGCGCATGGTCAATGGATGGTTAACGCAGAGTTCCAGAGAATAATTTAGCTATATCAGTATCTTGCGGTCTTTAGGCCATCATCAGGCTGTGGGCTGCGGCCGGCAGGTCGCGCATGTGATGGATCAGCCGGTCCGGCTTCAGCTCGGCGATCGGCACGTCCGTATAGCCGAAGCTGACCCCGATCACGGGCACCCCGGCCCGCCGGGCGACCCCGACGTCGGTTCCGGCGTCGCCGACCATGATGCTGGTCTTGATGTCCCCGCCGGCCCGCGCCACGGTCTGCCGCAGGATGACCGGATCAGGCTTCTGGACGCCAAAGGTGTCGGCGCCGCAGATCGCCGCGAAGCGGCGGCTCATGTCGAGCTGGTCCAGGAGCCGCTTCGACAGCCATTCCAGCTTGTTGGTGCAGACCGCGAGGAGATGGCCTTGCGCCGCAAAATGGTCGAGCGCCGCCTCCAGCCCCTCGAAGGGCCGGGATTCGACGGCGATATGGTCGGCATAATAGGCGATGAAATCCGCCGTCATCCGGTCCATGTCGGCAGGCGTGACGGTGCGGCCCTCGGCCTCCAGCCCCCGTTCGATCAGCTTGCGGGCGCCGGCGCCGATCATGTTGCGGGCCGATTGCATCGGCACGGGCGGCAGCCCTTCGCGGTCCAGCACGTAATTCAGCGCGGTGATCAGGTCGGGCGCCGTATCCACGAGCGTGCCGTCGAGATCGAAGACGATGGTGTGAGGGGAGGACTTGGAAGAGGTCATGTTGGAAGCGCTATCGGTCCGGCCGCGCCGGCGCAAGGGGCGGGCCCATAAGATCAGCTTATAGGCCTGTTCCCGCGCGGAAAACGAGGCTACATAGGCCGCCGCAAGCGACCTATACCGGCGGTACACTCTTAGATCAGAGGCGGGCGCATCGTGAACATGGACCAGTTGAAGCGGCAGGCTGCGGCGCGCGCGCTCGAGGAGGTGCGGGACGGCATGCAGCTCGGGCTCGGCACCGGTTCGACCGCAAAGCATTTCGTCGAGCTGCTCGGCGAGCGCGTGCGCGCCGGGCTCAGGGTGATCGGCGTACCGACCTCGGAGGCGACGCGTCTTGATGCGATGCGCTGCGGCGTGCCGCTGACCACGCTCGACGAGATCGACCGTCTCGACGTCACCGTCGACGGCGCCGACGAGATCGATCCCGACTTCAACCTGATCAAGGGCGGTGGTGGCGCGCTGCTGCGCGAGAAGATCGTGGCGGCCGCCTCGGATCGCATGATCGTGATTGCCGACGACAGCAAATGGGTGCCGACGCTTGGCCGCTTTCCGCTGCCGGTCGAGGTCATCCCGTTCGGGTTCGGCGCAACGCGCCGCGCGATCGAGAAGGCATTTGCGGCATGCGGCGTTTCCGGGCAAATGGCGGTCCGCAAGGGCAAGGACGGCCACGTTTTCGTCACCGATGGCGGCCACTGGATCGTCGATGCCCAGCTCGGACGTATCGTGGATCCGCCAACCCTCGCCAAGGCGTTGAGCGCAATCCCCGGCGTCGTCGAGCACGGGTTGTTTATCGGCTTGGCCAGCTCGGCCGTTTTGGCGGGCGGCGAAGGAATTCGCGTGATTGAACGGCGTAAGCCGAAAGGAGACCAGGAATGAAGAGCGTTTTGAAATTCTTGCCGGCCGCGGCCCTCGCTGCGGGTGTGGCGCTTTCGGCCGCTCCGGCCATCGCGCAGCAGCCCGCGCCGGCCCAGCCCAAGGCTGCTGCAGCGCCGGCCCAGCCGAGGGCCACGCCGGCGGCGGTTGCGGCGGCCAGGGAAATTCTGCAGATCAAGAACGCGACGGCGATGTATCAAGGCGCCGTGCCCGGCCTCGTCGAGAAGACCAAGATCGCGCTGATCCAGCAGAACCTGAACTATCAGAAGGAACTCAACGAGGTGGCAGGGGTCGTCGCCCAGCAGCTCAACGGCCGCCAGAACGAGATCGGCGATGGCATGGCGCAGATCTATGCCAGCGAGTTCACCGAGCAGGAGCTGAAGGATCTCGTCACCTTCTACAAGTCGCCGCTGGGCAAGAAGCTGATCGACGCCGAGCCGCGCGCCATCGGCCTGAGCATGGCCTTCATGAACTCCTGGGCCCAGAACTTCTCCGAAACCGTGATGGGTGCCTTCCGCGCCGAGATGCGCAAGCGTGGCAAGGAAATCTGACAGCACCTATCTAGTCAGAGATCCCTGAACGAGGTCGGAGAGGACAATGGCTGAATTCGACGTCGACCTCTTTGTCATCGGTGGCGGTTCGGGCGGCGTGCGCGCCGCCCGGATCGCGGCCGGATACGGCGCACGCGTGATGATCGCGGAAGAGTACCGCATGGGCGGCACCTGCGTGATCCGCGGTTGCGTGCCGAAGAAGCTGCTCGTGATCGGCTCGCATGTCCGTCACGAGATCGAGGATGCCGCCGGCTTCGGCTGGACCATTCCGCCCGTGAGCTTCGACTGGGCCACGCTGATCGCCAACAAGGACAAGGAGATCGCGCGGCTGGAGGCGGCCTACACGACGAACGTCGAGAAGTCGGGCGCGCAAATCGTCAAGAGCCGCGCGGTGATCGAGGACAAGCACACCGTCCGCCTGCGCGAGAACAACAGGACAATCACGGCAAAGTACATCCTGATCGCCACCGGCGGCGCGCCGAACCACGGCGCCATGATTCCCGGCATCGAGCACGTGATCTCCTCCAACGAGGCATTCCACCTGAAGACGCTGCCGAAGCGGATCGTGATCCAGGGCGGCGGCTACATCGCGCTGGAATTCGCCGGCATCTTTGCCGGTTACGGCTCCGACGTCACGGTGATCTATCGCGGCGACAATATCCTGCGCGGCTTCGACGAGGACGTCCGCGCCCATGTCCGCAGCGAGATGGAGAAGCAGGGCATCACCATCCTCACCGGCTGCACCGTGACCAAGGTCGATCGCCACGGCGACGAGTTCACCACGCATTTGTCGAACGGCTCGAGCGTCGCCTCCGACCAGGTGATGTTCGCGATCGGCCGCCATCCTGCGGTGGCCAATCTCGGCCTGGAGAAGGCCGGCGTCGCCATCAATCCGAACAATGGCGGCATTGCGGTCGACCATTTCTCCAGGAGCTCGGTCGACAGCATCTACGCGATCGGCGACGTCACCCATCGCCACAATCTGACGCCGGTCGCGATCCGCGAGGGCCACGCCTTCGCGGACACGGTGTTCGGCAAGCGCGAGGTGCAGGTCGATCATTCGTACATTCCGACCGCGGTGTTCTCGCAGCCGGAGGTCGGCACCGTCGGCCTCACCGAGACCGAGGCGCGCGCGCAGTTCAGCCACGTCGACATCTACAAGGCGACCTTCCGCCCGATCAAGGCGACGATGTCGGGCCGCGACACCCGCGTGCTGATGAAGCTGGTCGTCGACGGCTCATCCGATCGCGTGCTCGGCTGTCACATCGTCGGCGATTGCGCCGCCGAGATCACCCAGGCGGTCGCGATCGCGGTGAAGATGAAGGCCACCAAGGCCGATTTCGACGCCACCATCGCGCTGCATCCGACCGCGGCCGAAGAGCTCGTCACGATGCGCACGCCGACCGCGCGCCATGTGCGGCAGGCGGCGGAGTAGGGGCGGCCATCGCCCAGGGCAGTTGGAGGCTGCCGGACGAGTTCGGCCTGTATGGTTCGAGACGCCCGCTTTGGCGGGCTCCTCACCATGAGGGTCTAAAATCTCGCCGTAACACGCGACCTCATCCTGAGGGCCCGCCTTAGGCGGGCGTCTCGAAGGATGGCCGCAAGTGAGATTCCCGCCACGTTGTTTTTCATAGCCGGATAGCCTTGGCGGAGTAGCGCCTAACCGTAAAGGTACCCGACCGGCTTGCCCTCGGTGCGCAGGGGACGGACGTCCTTGTGGGTGATGATCTGGCCGGCGAGGCCGTCGATCTCGTCGCGCTGCGTCGGCGTCCAGCCGCGCAGCTCGTTCATGCCCTTGAGCAGGCCGAGCCGGAGGACCTGGGTGTTTTCGCCGACGCCGACAAGGCTGATCGACTCCTTGCCCGCTGTCACGACGTCACCAGCCGAAAGCTCGAAGGTTTCGCCGGACTTCTTCTTGAATTCGGCCGTGCCGCGAATGACGCGATAGATCACGACCTCGCCCTTGGCGAAACAGGTCGCGTCCGCTGCGGCAGACGTGCTCTTCGGCAAGAGTGCGTGCCCGCGCGGGTCGGTTGCGATGATGTGGCCGGTGACGAGATGCCCGCTCGGAACCTCGATGCCGATATCGCGCACGTAAACCGGCATGGCCGATTTGACGGAACTGTCGGTGAGCGGCTTGTAGAGCGCATCGAGCGCCAAGGGATCCTGAAGCCAGAAGCCGGCATCGGCGGGCCGGTCATGTAGCGGGTGGCTCCAGGCCACGCGCGGCGTTTCGTCTTCATTGATCTGATCCGGGCCGACGATGGTCGGGTTCGGAAAGGTCGTGGGATCGGTGATGAAGGCTTCAAGGAATTTGCCCGAATAGCCCATCGAGATCGGATCGGGCACCACCGTCTGCGGTGTCTTCAGGTTCTCTTCTGTCGACAGTCCCGACCAGGTATAGAACAGCTGGCGGTGCACGATCGCGCTTTGCAGCATCACCGCGCCGGGGCCGACATTGTACCAGCGCCCGTCATAGTCGAAGGTGAACGCGCCCGACGTGACCAGCACCAGCTGAAAGCCGCCTGGTGGAAGATGAAGATGGAAATCGGTGGGTCCGGTGTCGGGAAGGTAGATCGGCAGATTTGTCGCGACCTCGTGCAGCAGGAAGGTTTCGTTGTTGGCGTGAAAGCCTTCGTTGGCGCGGTTGTAGAGGGCCTGCGGACGGTACGTCGCCTCGTACTTCGCATTCCGGTCGCGGTCGATCGCCACGAAATCCTGAGTGTTGAGGCGGAGCGGCGCGCCGTTCGGGTGGGTGAGGCCAGTGATCTTGAGATCGCCCGCAGCATGCACGTTCATGACATCCTCCAATCTGGGCAATCCGCTGAGAGGGGAGTGCCGGGAATCGGGCCTGATGCTGCATTGCGAATTCTGGGCCACTTGAGATTGCGAACAGGCACGAGGGCGCCTGGCCCAGATGCGGGGCGCCCTGTTAGGAAAAAATCCAGGTTGCACTGGAGGTTAGATCAGCCGCTCGCCGCGCTGTGCTGCGCGCAAAGCCTCGCAAGTTCAGGACGTCACCTGATCCGCATTGTCTAATTTGTCGGCAAGCTCGCCAAGGCGCGTGCAGTTTTGCAGATGGCGGGATCGGCGCCGCATGGCAGCCGGTCGCTCTGGTATCCGGGGAGCCATCAGCAAATCGGGTGAGATCGCCCAGCGTGCCGATTGACAGTTTGTTCATGATTTGTTCTTATGCTGCTCCCGAGATGGAGGTGGCGATGGACAACCGTATCAACGAAATCCGCAGAACCATTAGGGCGCTCCGCGTCAGCATGCTGGAGGCTGAAGCCATAATGCGCGAGCAGATCAATCGGGATGAGGACTGCAGCTTCGTGGCGCAGGAAATCCTCAAGATGCGCTCGGTCATGAGCCTGCTCGCCAAAGAGCGAACCACGCTCGGCGACGACGAGCCGATCCTCGTGAGCTGCCTGTTCGTGCCGCGGCGCCGGCCGGCACGAAAGCCCGCGGCGGCACGTCCCCACAACGACAGCTTTGCGCCCCGTCCAACCCTGGCGGGGAGGATTTGACGCGGAGAGAGCTCATTCAAGGGATTGGCGGGTGGTCAGCTCAGGCTTGCCGGACGGGCTGTCCGCCCACTTCGCCATGTCCATCGCGCGCGCATCAATGCCCTCGCACCACAAGCAGCTGGGCTCTGCGCGGCCGTTCTTGGACAGGATGGGGACCAGGCCATGGCCGCAGCCGGCGCAACAGGTGATGGCGTTCATGCATTTCCTCCACGACACAGCAAATTCAGCAACGATGTTTTCGTTCCCGAAGCTTGCGCGGGCACTATGACGGCGCTTGAAGGTCGGCGCTGACGGCGGCGCGCATCTCCGATGTCGCCGCTGCGATCCAACGCGACACGGCGGCGATGTCATCCCCGTTGTCGCGATACGCGCGAAGCTGGAATTCGGCCGAGCTTCCACGGTCCACGATGGTGCGGCAGTGCTCGACCTCGGAGGTGCAATTCAGCGCAGCCGCGTCCTCGGCGACATCATCGATCACGCGGGTGAGCAGCTCCGAGATCGTGACCGGCCCGTCCCTGGAGGCAAAAATACAATCGGTGCCGTAGCGCTGGGCCCGCCATTTGTTCTCGACCGCGATCGCGCGCTCGACGGCGGTGACCTCCCTCGACAGATGGGGCCTCCGATAGAGGTGGCGCGTCAGGCAGCGGTAAAGCGAAGCAATGGCGACGGCGTCGTCGACGAAGGTGCAGGTGTCGGGCGCGCGAAGCTCGAGCGTCGGGTGCCGCATCGACGGGCGCATCGCCCACCAGATGTGGCTTTCATCGGGGATTACGCCGGAGCGCTGCAGCGCGCCGACATATTCGTCGTAGTCGTGTTTGCTCTCGAACAATTCGGGCAGGCCGGTGCGCGGCAGCTCGGAATAGGCGGCGAGCCGGTAGCCTTTCAGTCCGGTCTTGTGGGAATTCCAGAACGGGGAGGACGCGGACAGCGCGATGAACAGCGGCAGGTGCGGAAGCATCGCCCGCATCACCGCCATGCGCGTCTCGGGATCGGGCAGCTGGACATGCACGTGCATGCCGCACATCATGTTGCGGTGGCCGATGCTGCGCAAATCCTCGATCATCTCCTCGTAGCGCGGCTTCGGGCTCGGCTGCGACATGCGCCAGACCGCGGTCGGATGCGTGCCGCAGGCCATGATGACGTAGCCGTACTGCGCGGCGACGCCCGCGACCTCGCGGCGGAGGAAGCGCAGCTCCTCGCGCGCGTCATTGACGTCGACGTGGACGTTGGTCGCGACCTCGAGCTGGGATTGCAGCATCTCCCGCATGGCCTGGCCGCCGGTCGACCAGTTCGCCGATTCGAACAGCTCGTTGGGCGTCTCGATCGCGACCTCGAAGGTGCGGCGATCGGCGAGGAAATATTCCTCCTCGATGCCGAATGAATATTCGGCCGCCTTGCCGCGGCCGCCGGCCGAGCGAATGACGAGACGCTGCCTGTCGTCGGAAGAATCGAGCCGCAGCAATTTCAAAACGTCCGATGCAAATGTCATCGTACCCACCCGGCAAGGGATCAACGAGTGTTGCCGGCATTAATCCTTCGGACAGGAACGGGTTCCGCCGCGGGCTCACTGGAAATTGCGAGGATGAGCGGAACAATTTTCACGGTTTCGGACGCGCGCGCGATCAGGGCGTGATTGGGCGGCACTTCGGCCCAATCCGATTCCTTGTCGAAAGTGCCGGGGAGCGCGACCCAAGCCAGCTTCGATGCTAGGGTGAGACAAGCCCGGATTGGAGGTCGAGATGGACGACCGAGCCAAATTGGCGGCGCTCAGGCGTCATTGGGATGCGTCGGACGCAAACGATTTCGAGGTCGAGCATGACATCTATCGCGAGGACGCGGTGCTCGATTATCCGCAGTCGGGCGAGCGGATCCATGGCCGGAGCAACATTCAGGAGAGCCGTTCCGTGCAGCCAAACAAGAAGCGCTTCACGGTGCGGCGGATCATCGGAGGCGGCGATCTCTGGATCACCGAGCTCGTCCTGACCTATGACGGGGTGCCGTCCTACGTGGTGAGCATCATGGAATTTCGCGAGGGACTGGTCGCCCACGAGACGCAATATTTCGGCGACCGGTTCGATCCCGCGCCCTCGCGTGCACATCTTGTCGAGCGCGTGGGGTAGTTCGATTCGGTCTGGCCTGGCCTTCTCGGTGCCACGCTGGATTGCTTCGCTGCGCTCGCAATGACGGTGTTGATGGAGGTCGATAGACCTCGCGGTATGGGTCCCGGCCTTCGCCGGGACGACGGCGAGGATAGCGCGCCGCAACTGGAACCGATGCGGCGGCTGGTCGCACGCTGGCCGCCTTGATTCCGACGGACCCATCTTTATGTCTCGGGAGAACAAGAATCCGGGCCCCTCTGGCGAGGCCGCCGACGACGTCGGCAAACCTCGCGATGTCGGATGACCTGTCCCGCGCGAATGCGATGGATCGGCCGATCGTCGGGTCCTCTCTGTTCCCTCCGACTCAATCGTCCCCATCGCAGCTCCGTGCGGCCATTTCGCAAAGTAAGGGAGCATCGATGTCTGACGCCAAGCATTCAAATCCGGTCGAGATCGAGATCACCGAACCGTCCAGCCTCAATGAGCAGGCTGCGGTGGCGCTGGTGATTGTCGGCGCGCTCGTCGCCGTGGCCGACCGGCGGGTCTCGCCGGTCGAGCGCGACGAGGTGGTCCGTTTCATCAGGGACCGCAACCTGGCGCCGCACGTCACCGACGACCGGCTGTTCGCGATGTTTGACGAACTCGCCGAACGGCTCGAGGAGCCGGACTTTGCCAATGTGGTGATCGACACCTTGCGGCCGGTCTCGAATCTGCCGCTCTCGTCGCACCTGATCGAGCTCTCGGAGCGCGTCGCGGCTGCGGACGAGGACGTGCATCCCCACGAAGTGCAGGCGATCAAGCTGTTGCGCCTGCTGACGCTGGTGTTGCCGCGCGCCAGGCAGGTCGGCCCCAATGCAGCGCACGCCGAACAGCGTGCAGCCTCCGCGGAGTGAGCATGAGCATAGCTTCGGACGAGCGAAAAACGGCCAGCGGTCCCGCCGGCGAGCCAGCCGGTGGCGACCCGCGCCTTGATGCGCTCGTTCATCGGCTGCCGCCCCGTCTCGCCAATACCGTCACCTATCTGCTGAAACCATCCAGCCGCTGGGTCAGGATCCCCTCGGGCGCGCTGCTCATCGTCGGCGGCGTGCTCTCCTTCCTGCCGGTGCTCGGCATCTGGATGCTACCGCTGGGTCTTGCGTTGCTCGCCGAGGACGTACCCGCGCTCCGCTCGTCCCGTTCGAAAGTCTTCGACTGGATCGAGCGGCGCAAGCCGCATTGGCTCGATTCGTCCGCAGCCAAAAATGATCAATCATGACTGAATTCATCACCGCAGACGCGCTGTCCGCGCTGCTCCAGGTCGTCCTGATCGACCTCGTGCTGGCCGGCGACAACGCCGTCGTCATCGGCCTTGCCGCGGCGGGCCTGCCGGCCGCGCAGCGCCGGCGCGCCATCGTGGTCGGTATCATCGCCGCCACCGCGCTGCGCATCGTCTTTGCCGGCGTCGCGACCCAGCTCCTCCAGGTGATCGGCCTGCTGCTCGCCGGCGGCGTGCTGCTGCTGTGGGTCTGCTGGAAGATGTGGCGCGAGCTGCGGGAGCACGCCGCACATGCGAACCAGCTCGCGTTCGGCCATGGCGGCAGCGGAAGCGCTGCGGCGGCGCCGCGAAAAACCTTCGGCCAGGCGGCGTTGCAGATCGTCGCCGCCGACGTCTCGATGTCGCTCGACAACGTGCTCGCGGTCGCGGGCGCCGCGCGCGAGCATCCCTACATCCTGGCCTTCGGCCTGTTGCTGTCGGTCGCGATGATGGGCGTCGCCGCCGATCTGCTCGGCCGCGTGCTCCAGAAGCAGCGCTGGATTGCCTATGTCGGCCTCGCCATCATCATTTACGTCGCCTTCGAGATGATCTATCGCGGCTCGCTCGAGCTTGCGCCGGTGATCGCAAGTCTCTAAGGCGACGCTTCCTGCGCGCAATCCGGAGTGATCAATGACGTCTGAACCCAAAGCAGCTTCGGCGGCGCCCCTGCCGCCGCCGGCGATCGGCCTGGTCGCCCAGCTGATCTTCGGCTCGCGCTGGCTGCAAGTGCCGCTCTATCTCGGCCTCATCATCGCACAGGCCGTCTACGTGCTGCTGTTCCTGAAGGAGCTCTGGCACCTGGTCCTCCACTCGTTCGACGCCAGCGAGCAGCAGATCATGCTCGTCGTGCTCGGGCTGATCGACGTCGTGATGATCTCGAACCTCCTGATCATGGTGATCGTCGGTGGCTACGAGACCTTCGTCTCGCGCCTGAACCTGAGCGGTCATCCGGACGAGCCTGAGTGGCTCAGTCACGTCAATGCCAGCGTGCTCAAGATCAAGCTCGCGATGGCGATCATCGGCATTTCCTCGATCTCGCTGCTTCGAACCTTTATCGAGGCGGGCAATCTCGGCACGACACGCAGCAACTTCACCGAGACCGGCGTGATGTGGCAGGTGCTGATCCACCTGACCTTCATCATCTCCGCGATCGGCATCGCCTGGGTCGACCGCCTCGGTGAGAGCGGGCACCGCAAGGAGGCCGGCCACGGCTGAGCGTGCGATCCGGCGCGTCGGACGGCCAAAGGCCGTGTTCAGAGGCGCCGGCCCCGCGCCAGCGTCTCGGAGGGCGTCTCGCCGAACGTCATGCGGTAGCCTTTCGAGAAGTCACCCATGTGCCAGAAGCCGTTGCCAAGTGCGATGGCCTTGACGGTCGCGCCAGCGCTTCCGGTCATGAGCTGGATACGGGTCGACCACAGCCGCTTGAGCCGCAGGTAGTGATGCAGGCTGACGCCGTGCACGGCGTGCGCGGCGATCTGAAGCGTGCGCACGGAGACGCCGAGCGCGCCGGCGAGATCGTCGCTGTAGAGCGGCTTGCTGCCGAACAGCGCGACGACCTCGTCGAGGTGGGCAATCAGCTTGCGGTGCTTGTCGAATGATCCGCGTCGCGCGGCCAGCGCGCCGGCCGGCACGAGCGTGGCGTCGAGGCAGGCGAGCAGCGTCTCCTGGATCGGCCGGTTGAGCGCTTCGAATTGTCTGGGATCGTCGTGCTCCGACGCCAGGCAGAACATGTTGAGGATCGCGGCGCGCAGGCGCTCCAGCGGCACGTCATGGGAGCGGAAGTACCCGAGCCCGTGGTCGTAATCCGCCCAGCCGCGATGGCGCATGTCCGAATTGAAGCGCATCATCAGGTAAGTGTTGGGGTGGTGCTCGACAGACAGGACGGGGACCTTGCCGCGTACGACGCCCACCGTCGAATTGCCGATCTCGCGGCCGTTGCTGATCGAATGAAAGCAGAACGGGACCACGAGGCCGATGCCATGGTCGGTGCCGACATCGACCTCGAGCCGGCGGGCGAAGGCGCGCTGGAACACGAAGAGCCCGTCCTGGAGTGGAAGGATGGCACGGGACAAGGAAAAATCGCGCGGGCGGAGCGGTGTGCTGGTGCCGAGGCCAAGCACCTCGTTGGCGCGAAACTCGCTGAAATCCGAGAAGCGCTCGATGCCGAGGACCCGCGAAGGCGTCAGCCGACGTACCGGCATTTCGGAATCCTCGGACGTCCGGGGTGAGCGGGCTGAACCCGCGGAAGCTAACAGATGGCCGACCATCGGCCATATTCCGGAAAACTACTGCCAGTTCAGCGATGCTCCGTGGTGTGCGCGATCACGTCTGAGCGCATCGAGAGTTGGTTTGCTTCATCACGCAACTTGCGGGTACGCCGCGTTTTCCTTTCGCTCTCGCTCGCCCAATTCACGCACCAGTTCCTGAAGAAACGAGTCGGTGTAGGCGGGCAGGGTGCGTTCGGCGCGGACATAGATGCCGAGATCCGACCACACCGGGCTGCCGGCATTGTCGAGCGGCAGGAAGACGAGCTGGCTGTCGCGCGACAGCCGCCCGATGCCGAGCTGGGTCTGGAAGGCGACGCCGACGCCGCGCGCCGCGAGCTCGCGCATCAGGTCGATCGAATTGGCCTGGATCGCCGGCTCCGGCGCCTCGGAGAGCTGCGCGATCAGCGGCTGGAGCAAATGATAGATCGACAGCTCCGGCAGCGCGTGAATGACGGGGAAGGCGAGGCATTGGGCCAGCGTGACCGTCTTGCGGCGTGCCAGCGGATGCTCGCGCGCGACCACGGCGCCGAGCCGAAAGCGCTTCAACGCGACCTGGCGCAGATCCGGCGGATGCCGCAGCGCCATGGCGATGCCGATGTCGGCTTCACCGCGGCTCAGGGCCTCCAGCACGTCCGATGATCCCTTCACCTCGGTGGTGAAGCTGACGCGGCGGGCGCGGCCGCGATGCGCGGCGATCAGGTCCGGCAGCACCGATTCGGTGAGCGACTCGATGCAGGCGATGCTGATGGTGCCGTGCCAGGTGCCTGACAGCGACTGCACGTCGGAGCGGAAGCGGTCGAGGTCCTGGAGCACGTTCATGACGTGCCGCGCCAGCATCTCGCCGACCGTCGTCAGCGTCAGGCCGCGCGCATTGCGCTCGAACAGGGGCGATCCAACCTCTTGTTCAAGCTTGAGAATTTGGCGGCTGACCGCGGAGGAGGCGACGTTCAGGACCCGCGCCGCGGCCCGGATCGAGCCGGTGCGACGGACGGCGTGGAAGTACTGGATAGAAGGTGAGTGAAATCGCATGGGACCCCCAGCCGGACTATAGCCGTTGCCGAAACGGCATCAACATGTACGAAATTCTGTGCTTTTCGAGAGCGCTGGTACCACCTAGGTTCGCGCGCGGTTTGGGCGGGGGCGCCAGGCCTGCGCAACGACGCGCCAGGGGACTATTGGGGTGAACGAGAATATCGCTCGCGAGCTGGAGCACGGGCCGGACACCCGTCTGGTCGATCGCCGCCGCGCGGCCGCTTATGTCGGCGTGACCGCCGGCCGCTTCGAGCAATTGGTGCGCGACAACGTCGTGCCGCCGCCGGTCATGGTGGACAACAAGCGGCGCTGGCCGATTGCTCTGCTCGATGTCGCGAAAGCAGCGGTCGGCAGCAGCATCCCGTGCCTGCCGCCGGTCTCGGTCGATGTCTCCGCCGAGATGCGTCCCTGTGAACGGGACCCCGCGCCGCCTTCGCGCGAGCTTCCCGACCAGGCGTGGTTCGAGCAGCGCGCGCGATTCGTCGAGCGTGTCCGAAGGTCACTGCTGTCGGGCAACGAGATCAATCTCCTGCGCGAATTCAAGGTGCTGAAGCAGAACCAGATCAGCATGTTCGGCTACTACGGAAGTTTCGAGGCCCTGATGGTCCGCGGCTACATCGTCGAAGTCGCGCGCAAGCCGCCGTCGAGCCGACCGCTCGTGACTTATCGTTTGACCGCGCAGGGCGAGCAGGTGGTGTCGGCGCTGAAGGACGAGCCCGTGATCTGACCGGGCGCGGCCTATTTGAGAACCTCGCAAACTGTCTGATGCGCTCCGGGGGCAGGCTGCGGCTCGCCTGCAGAGATGCGCTGCCACCAGGCGTCCAGCAAATGGCGCTCGCAGCCGAGCTTGACGCTCATGCCGCCGGCGAAGTTGATCCAGTCGGCGAAATGGTCCTTGCCGACCGCGATCACCACCGGAATATCGGCATCGAGCGCGCGCTCGATCAGGTAGAACAGGCCCTTGCCACCGCGCTCGCGCTTGCCGAAGCGGTTGATGATGACGAGATCGGCGCCGTGCGCCAGCGCGTCCGCGATCCGCTCGCCCGCGTTTTGCAGCCGGGCAAGGTCGAGCCGGCAGCCCTGCGCGGCCGGATCGAAATCCTGCGCCAGGAGCAGCGTCTCGCCGCTGTGAAGCAGCACCGCAGAGAGGCTGGAGTCCGCGCACTGGCCGGCCTGCACCATGCCGACAACGCGAAAGCCGCGCGCATTCAAGTCCGCCGCGAAGCTGCGCAGGACCGCGTCGGGATCCTGATGCGATTCATAGACCAGGGCGGCGAGATCGCATTGCGCATCGAACATGGTCGGCCTCCGTTTCGCTGCAAGAAGATCGGGGCCGCGGCGGTTTCGCCGCGACCCCGGGTTTTGGATCAGGCCGCCGGCGGCCCGTTGATGATCTGGAGCTGGGTGAATTCGGCGAGGCCTTCCTCGGCGAATTCGGTGCCGATGCCCGATTGCTTGGCGCCGCCGAACGGAATGTGCGGGGCCATGTCGAGATGCTTGTTGATCCAGACCGTGCCGGACTCGAGCTGAGTCGCGACCTCGTGGGCGCGCTTGATGTCGGACGACCACACCGAGGCGCCGAGGCCGTAGGTCGTGGCATTGGCGCGGCGGATCACGTCATCCTTGTCGGAGTATCTGATCAGCGGCAGCACGGGACCGAACTGCTCCTCGTCGACCAGCTTCGAGCCTTCCTGGATGTCGCGCACGATGGTCGGCTCGATGAAATAGCCGGGACGGTCCATCGCGGCGCCGCCGGCGACCACCTTGCCGTTCTTGTGCGCGTCCGCGAGGAACGCCTTCACCTTCTCGTACTGCATCTTGTTCTGGAGCGGCCCGAGCTTGGTGCCCTGCTTGGAGCCGTCGTCGACCACCGTGTTCTTGGCGATCGCGACCAGCTCGTCGCAGAGCTCGTCATAGACGGATTCGTGCACATAGAGCCGCTTGATGGCGAGGCAGACCTGGCCGGAGTTCTGGAAGGCGCCTTCGAAGATGCCGGGCGCGACCTTCTTCGGATCGACGTCGTCTAGCACGATGCCGGCATCGTTGCCGCCGAGCTCGAGTGTGATGCGCTTGAGCGTCTGCGCTGCGCTCGCCATCACCTTCTGTCCCGTGGCCGTCGAGCCGGTGAAGGAGATCTTGCGGATGTCAGGGTGCTTGGTCATCTCGCCGCCGAGATCGTTGGCGTCGGTGATGAAGTTGAGCACGCCCTTCGGCACGACGTCCTTGATCAGCTCGGCAAAGCGCAGCGTGGCGAGCGGCGTGGTCGGGGCAGGCTTCACCACCAGCGTGTTGCCGGCGAGCAGCGCGGACGGCAGCTTGAAGCTGAGGATCAGCAGCGGGTAGTTCCAGGGAATGATGGCGCCGACGACGCCGAGCGGACGGCGATAGGCTTCGACCTTGCGGTCGCCGGAGTCCTCGATCACCTTCATCGGCAATTCGAGTGAGCCGAGATAGCGGAAGAAGGCGGCCATGCCGAGCACTTCGCCGCTCGCGTCCGCCAGCGGCTTGCCCTGCTCAGACGTGAGCACGCGCGCGAGCTCGCCGGAATTCGCCTCGATGATTTCGGCCATCTTGATCACGACCTTGCGGCGATCCTCCATCGACGTCGCGGCCCATGCCGGGTAGGCGGCCTTCGCCGCGGCAACCGCCGCATCGAGCTGCGTCTTCGAAGCCCGCGGGCATTGTGCCAGCACCTCTTCGGTCGCGGGATTGAGAACCGGCATGGTCAGGTCTCCGGGCACCATCTTGCCGTCGATGAGAAGATTGTAGTCGCTCATTGGCTTTGCGCTCCCTTGAAGAACGGGCCGTTCTGGCCTCGTTATATCTAACTGTATATCACGGTACGGTCGAACCGGCCATGGCAGCCGGCTCGATCAATTCCAGAAAAGCGAGCTGGACGTTGGTGGACATATCGATATATCCTGTTGGATATAGCGAAGAGTGTTCCGGGATTTGCCATGGAAATCAAGGTGAGGTCGCTGACGACCTGCGAGGTAGCGTCCGATGGCGGTGCGATCTCGCTGGGTTTCGAGGATGTGACGGGCAATCCTGCCGCTGTCAGCGTCTCGCTGAACCAGGTCGGCGCGCTGATCATGACGCTTCCGGGTCTGCTCGAGGCCGCGCTCCGGACCCGCTACGGCGACCAGAGCCTGCGCTACGCCTATCCGCTGGCGTCCTGGGTGCTGGAACAATCGACCGACACCACCCAGCGCATCATGACGCTCGAAACCGAGGACGGCTTCAAGGTCCGTTTCTCGATCCCGAAGGCCGAGCAGAGCCTGCTCGGCGAAGCCCTGACCCAGCCGATGCCGGAGATGTCGGTGCGGCCGAACTAGCGGCCATCAGGATTTGCGGGACCGCGCGATGTCGCTTCTGAGCGCTTCGAGTTCCTTGTGCACCGCGCGCGCGGCATCGCGCTCGATCTTGCGGTAGCGCGCAACAAGTTTCTCACCGAAGGGCGTCAGCATCGCGCCGCCGCCGTTCTTGCCGCCGGCCTGCGGTTCGACCGCAGCATGTCCGCAGATGCGGTTGATCTCGTCGACGAGGTCCCAGGCGCGCTTATAGGACATGTCCATGGCCCGGCCGGCCGCCGAAATCGAGCCCTGCTCCCGGATCTGCTCCAAAAGCTCGATCTTGCCGGGTCCGATCCGATCCTCGCTGTCGAGGTCGATACGAACGCTCAGCT
>NZ_JBFULU010000063.1:0-36324 GCF_054049735.1 Bradyrhizobium sp. P5_C12 | reverse complement strand
GCGCGGTGTAGGGCGAGCAGGACTTGCCGGTGATGTCGGAGCTCGCCGCGTCCGTCACGATCATGATCTTCTCGTACTGCTTCGACAGCTCCATCACCGCCAGCGCGGTGGCCGAGGTCGGCAGGTCGATGATCATATCGACGCCCTCGGTCTCCCACCATTTGCGGGCGATGGTGGAGGCGACGTCGGGCTTGTTGAGCACGTCGGCCGAGACCATGTCGATCGACTTGCCGAACATCTGCCCGCCAAAGTCCTCGATCGCCATCTTGGTGGCCTCGACATTCCCCTGGCCTCCGATGTCGGAATACACCGAGGAGAAGTCGGAGAGCACGCCGATCTTGAGCGGGGTCTGCTGGGCGGACGACGCGTCGATGAGAAACGCAGATAGCAGCCCGGCCGCAAAGGCGGCGCGCGCGATCCGATACATGGCATTTCCCCCGATATTCTTAGTTGGTGCACCAGCCCAAATTTGCCCCGTTGAGGAGCAAATTCTTGCGTCATGACGCCAGCGTGCAGGCAATTTGACCCGGCCGACAGCGCCGACTACGCTTCGCGCAAATTGCAAATCTTGGGGAGTAGAAATGTCGAGCGACACCGCAGCCACCATCTCGAAGGCCCGCGAGCATTCCATCGGCGATCTCCTGCGCCGCTCAGCGGGGCGCGAGCCGGACAAGCTCGCCGTGAGCTGCGGCAGCGTGAGCTGGAGCTTTGCCGAGCTGGACGCGATCTGCAACCGGCTCGGCCGTGGCCTGCTCGGTCTTGGCGTGAAGAAGGGCGATCGCCTCGCCGTGCTCTCGCGCAACTCGCACGCGTTCGCGGCGCTGCGCTTCGCGGTGGCGCGGATCGGCGCGGTGCTGGTGCCGGTCAACTTCATGCTCAATCCGGACGAGATCAATTTCATCCTGAAGAGTTCCGGCGCAAAGCTGCTCGCGACCGGTCCTGATTTCGTCGAACCGGCGAAGGCCGCGAGCGCCAGGGACTGCGCGGTCGAGAAGCTGATCTGGCTGCCGGGCGAGGACCCCGCCACGGCGCCCGCGGGCCTCACCACCTTCGACGATCTGCTTCATGCCGACGGCTCGTTCCTGGAGGCGTCCGTCGACAGCCGCGACCTCGCGCAGATCGTCTACACCAGCGGCACGGAGTCGCTGCCCAAGGGCGCGATGCTGACCCATGAGGCCGTGATGTGGCAGTATGTCAGCTGCATCATCGACGGCGGCATGAGCGTGGACGACAAGTTCCTGCATGCACTGCCGCTCTATCACTGCGCCCAGCTCGACGTCTTCCTGGGGCCGCAGATCTATCTCGGCGCCTCCGGCGTGATCACCGGCAAGCCGACCGCCGACAACATTCTGGCGCTGATCCAGGCCCACAGGATCACCTCCTTCTTCGCGCCGCCGACGATCTGGATCGCGATGCTGCGCTCGCCGAATTTCGACAAGACCGATCTGTCGACGCTTCAAAAAGGCTATTACGGCGCCTCGATCATGCCGGTGGAAGTCTTGCTCGAACTTCAGCGCCGCCTGCCCGCCGTCAAATTCTGGAATTTCTACGGCCAGACCGAGATCGCGCCGCTCGCGACCGTGCTGCGCCCGGAGGACCAGCTGCGCAAGGCCGGCTCGGCCGGCAAGCCCGTGCTCAATGTCGAGACGCGCGTGGTCAACACGGCGATGGAGGACGTGAAAGTCGGTGAGGTCGGCGAGATCGTGCACCGCTCGCCGCATCTGCTGTCCGGCTATTACAATGACCCCGTCAAGACCGCGGCGGCGTTTTCCGGTGGCTGGTTTCACTCCGGCGATCTCGCCACAGTCGATGCCGAAGGCCACATCACCGTGGTCGACCGCGTCAAGGACATGATCAAGACCGGCGGCGAGAATGTCGCGAGCCGCGAGGTCGAGGAGATGGTCTACCGCATCCCCGCGGTCTCCGAGGTTGCCGTGGTCGGGCTGCCCGATCCGCGCTGGATCGAGGCGGTCACCGCGATTGTCGTGGTCAAGACCGGCGAGAAGCTGGACGAGAACGCCGTCATCGCGCATTGCGCCGGCCAGATGGCGCATTTCAAGGTGCCGAAGCGCGTCATCTTCGTCGACAGCCTGCCGAAGAATCCGAGCGGCAAGCTGCTCAAGCGCGAGCTGCGCCAGCGTTTCGTCGGCGGCGAGACGCTCGACAAGGCGATCCAGAAGAACTTTGGGACGTAGGTCGGGCGCCGTTTCGGCGGCGTCGCGGCGGCGTTTCCCTAGCCGGCGCCGCCGGCGAGCTTCCTGACGTCGTCGGGCGTCTGTCCGAAGCGGCGGCGAAACGCACGATGGAAGTAGGATACGTCGTGAAATCCCGCGAGATGTGCGATCTCGATGATCTTGCGCGTGCGCATGGCAGGATTTCGAAGCAGCCGCTCGGCACGCAGCAACCGCTGTTCCAGCACGAAGCCGCTATACGTGATCCCGGCCTGCTCGAACAGCAGCTGGATGGTGCGCGGGCTGACCCGGTGCGCGGCTGAAAGGACGGTGAGCGACAGCGCGGGATTGTCCAGCTGCGCCAGGATGTCGGATTTGAGGGTTTCGAAACGCGCCGCCGCAAGGCCGCGCATGCGCGCCTCCTCGGCGACATCGCCGCGCGCGCCGATCATCAGCACGGCGAGGTCGAACAAATGCTGCGAGACGGCGTCGAGCTCCGCGGGCGCGAGCTTGTCGGCATATGTATGGGCGAGGTCATAGTATCGCAGGAACATCGACGTGATCGGATTGGCGCCGGGGATCGATTGCGCGATCAGGTCCTCGGCGTTCGGGCACGCGCGCAGCAGYGCCTTGCGCGGCAGCAGCGCGGTCTGGAAATTGCCATGCGTGATCTGGGTGATGTGGGCGCCCTTGATCGAGGGGTCACCTATCGTGATGTCGCCGGCAGCGACCTCCAGCGGACGTTTTCCCATGGCCCCGCTCAACGCCGAATTCGGCGACGTCGTAATCACCAATTCGTCGTTCGTCCCCAACGACACGAAAGACATCGGGGTGCCGAATGAGGCCGAGAGTCTGAGGCGGGGAAGAATGGCCGGCGAGATGGCCCGGTGAACGCGCTCATCCCCGATCGGAACGAAATCGACGTTCGCCACCTGGCGGCAAAACTGCTCGCGCCATCTTTCATAGGCCAGGCCATTCGGGTCGCCATCGAACGAGAGTTGAGGCTGGATCATCGATCGAGAAGGAAGGTTCGTTGCGATGTGTTGCAGGTTGTATCTTCGCACCGATGCGCCGCAAGCGGCAAAAGCGCCCGATTGCGTGAAAAGCCACTCGCGATGACGCGTTAAGACCGCGACCAGGTGCCGCAGCCTTGCCCGAATTGCAAAAGCAGTTGGCGCCGTGACGTCCCCCCGGCGGCGAGCCTCGATACTTCTTCACCGCAGCCCCGAATGCCAGCCACAGCGCCATCGACGCGAGGCCGAAGCCGCCGGGCAGCCGGAAGGTCGGGCCGTAGCCAATCCACTCCGCGATCCGGCTGCCGAGCGCGAAACTGATCGTGATGTCCGGCCAATTGCGCCGGCCTAGACCAGAACGTAACCTGCGTTGACAAATTTGGTTTCTCCCCACTTGCGTCCGCGCGGCGATGTCACTTCACGCCGTCCCAGCCTCTTTCGGATCCTGGCCATGCCCCTCTGGACCTGCGAAACCTGCGGCGCGCAATTCCCGGACAGCGGACATCCGCCTGCCTCCTGTCCGATCTGCGAGGACGAACGGCAATTCGTGAACTGGAAGGGACAGACCTTCCTCACCCGCGAGGCTCTGGCGGAAAGCCATCGCCTGGTCTGGCGCGATGATCTCGGTCTCACCGGCCTTGCACTCGAGCCGAGCTTTGCCATCGGCCAGCGCGCCCTGCTGGTGCCGCTCGCGGAGGGCTGCGTGATGTGGGACTGCGTGCCGCTGGCGACGCCGGAGGCGATCGCGCATGTGCGCTCGCTCGGCGGGCTGAAAGCGATCGCGATCTCGCATCCGCATTATTTTGGCGCGCTTGCCGACTGGAGCGATGCCTTCGGCGGAATCCCGGTCTATCTGCACGCGGATGATCGCGAATGGGTGACGCGGCCGCATTCCGCGATCGTGCATTGGACCGGCGATGAGTATCGCATCTCGGACGAGGTGCTGCTGCTGCGCACCGGCGGTCACTTCGCCGGCGCCACCATGCTGCATTGGACGCGGGGCGCTGACGGCAAGGGCGCACTGCTCACCGGCGACATCGCACAGGTGACGATGGACCGCCGCTTCGTCAGCTTCATGTACTCCTATCCGAACTACATGCCGCTCAACGCGGCTGCGGTGCGGCGGATCGCGGCGGCGGTCGAGCCGCTTGCCTTCGACCGCATCTACGGCGCCTGGTGGGACCGCAACATCGCCACTGGGGCCAAGGCTGCGTTCGCGGCGTCGGTGGCGCGATATATCGCGGCTATCGCCTGAGGCGCCTGCTCGGTCGGAGATCGCGAAGTCGGGAAATGGCCGTCAGTTCGCAAATTTTACGAGATAACGGTAGGACGGAATTTCGGGGTTCGAGCCGAACATTTCGATGTCCATCTCGCTGGCGCCGCCGCGACGGATTCCAGTCACCACCCTTCTATCCGGCGTCCATAATCCTTGTCCTGTCGAGCGCTGCGCAAAGGAGATCCAGATCGCGGTCACGCTGAAAGGAGGTGAACTGCCGGGAAGCTGACCGCCGACAAACGTCAGTCGCTCGCGGTAATCCCATGTTCGCTTGGGACCTACGCCGTCCCGAGGCCGCACTGCGCCGTGAACACTTCCATTCACCCGCCCGGCAAACTCCTGCTCGGCCGCATCCGTAAATCCTGCCAGCAGATCCGATGTGATCATGGTCGAGGCAACCTGGGTCCTTTGGTGCGCTTGTGCTACCACGGTGGTGTCATCGCCTCGTCTCGTGAACTGTCGAGTAGCGTATCTTCGGTCAAGCGGACGATCGATCCAACTGTCTCCCTCCCGTCGCATTGTCACGGACGATATGCCATCCTCGGATTGCTTCTTGACCTGGATGCCTAGAAAGGATGTCTCTGCGTTTTCGGGCGAAACCACCGGCTGGTTGTTGAACACGAGATAGATTTGATCGTAGCGCGGCCTTACCTGCGCCATTGATCCATACTGCTCGTTCAGAACACAATAGCTTTCGGCGGCTCGCGCTCTCTCCTTGCTTGCGGCATTGACGGCAATTGCCAGCCTCCCTGCGTAAGCGGATGAAAAGAAGGTACGGTGGGCGACCCTCGTCGTGCCGCCCTGGCAATCTTGGGCCAGGGTTCGACCGAATCCCGCAACCCAGATTGTCAGCGCGACAAAGAAACCGGCGATGCATCTCCGGCGAATACTACGCACTGCGCGTCCCGCCCTGTCCGGTTTGGATGATGCCCATGTAGTCTTTGACCAGGTTGATGAACTGGCCGAAATAGAAGCCCAGGATGATTCCGCCCCAGTTGGACAGCTGATCCGGTATGTCCTTGCCGATAATCGCCAGTGTGATGACTGAACCAATGACTGCGACGGCAATGATTCCGGCAATCAAGCTGATGACGTTGATCATACGACCGATGGGCGCGGCCGAAAGTTCGATCCGACGCATCAAAAGCTTTTCCGCGGTTGTCGCCGGATCTTGCTGCGGAGTGGCCGGCGCCTGGGGCGTCGCACCTGCTGGGTCAACGTCTGTCAAGAGAGTCTATCCATAATCTTTCAAAAAATTGACATCGGTAGCGTAAGCAGTGGCAATGAAGGCGCGACACTGAAGAACGAATAGTCCTTCCGCGTGCCGCAGGAAATGATGCTACCTTAGCGTGAGACGATGTCTCGTCAAGACCCGGCCATTGTATTGAGGCTACTTCTTCTCATTCGCTGGGGTGCGGTCGCGGGCTGTTGCCCACGCCAATGATTGCTTTTGGACGAGCAGCGATTCCCTTGCCTTGACTTAATAACTGTACTTGCGGTACAGTTATTAAGCGTGGCGCAACGATGCGTCCGTAGGGGGCTCGGCACGATCGATGCATTGTCCAGACCGCGGCGCGTTCTGCCGCCGTGTGGGCGGGAGTTGGGCATGACGGCGCAACGCGACTACGAGATCTTCGAGGCGGGGGACGTTACGCTCCAGTCCGGCACTGTGTTTCCGGCCATGAAGCTCGCCTACAAGACCTACGGCGCACTGAGCGCGGCCAAGGACAACGTCATCCTCTACCCGACCTCGTTCAGCGCGCAGCATTATGACACCGAGTGGCTGATCCGGCCCGACGGTGTGCTCGATCCCGAACGCTATTTCATCATCATCCCGAATCTGTTCGGCAACGGCCTGTCGTCGTCACCGTCGAACTTCGCCGGCGCGTCGTTCCCGCAGGTGACCTATCACGACGCGATCGCGGTCCAGCACCGCCTGCTCGCCGAACGTTTCGGCATCGCGAAGCTCGCGCTGGTCTATGGCTGGTCGATGGGCGGCATGCAGGCCTATCACTGGGCGGCCCGCTATCCCGATATGGTGGAACGTGCCGCGGTGGTGTGCGGCAGCGCCCGCTGCGCGCCCTATAACTACGTCTTCCTCGAAGGCGTGAAGGCCGCGCTGACCGCCGACCCCGCCTTCCGCGACGGCCGTTTCGTCGACAAGCCCGTGGCTGGCTTCCGGGCGATGGGTCGCGTCTATGCCGGCTGGGCGATGTCGCACGGCTTCTACCGCGACGAGGTCTGGCGCGAAGCCGGCTTCAGCTCGCTGGAAGACTATCTCGTCCGCGGCTGGGACGCGACCTTTGCCCGGCGCGACGCCAACGACCTGCTGGTGCAGATCGACATCTGGCAGAACGGCGACATCAGCCGGTGCGCCGAGTTCTCCGGCGATGTCGACCGCGCGCTCGCCGCGATCAAGGCGCATATGCTGCTGATGCCCGGCGCGACTGATCGTTATTTCGATGTCCGCGACAACGAGGACGAGCTCGGCCGGCTGCTCAACGCGAAGTCCGCGGTGCTGCATCCGATCCCGTCGCTGCACGGCCATCGCGCCGGAAATCCCGTCAACAATCCGCGCGATCAGGCCTTCCTCAAGGCCGAGATCGCAGAACTCCTCAGCAAGTAGGGCAGGCATCCGATCATGAGCGACGCAACGATTTCAGAGCCCGGCCATCGCCTGAAGCCGCTGACGCCGGCGATGCTGCGTGAATTGTCGGTGCGCTCCAATCTCAGGGGGGCCGCGAAAAGCCTCAGCCATTACGGCCTGGTCGTGCTGGTCGGCGCGCTGGTCTGGAAGGTCTCTTCGGCCTGGGGGGTGTTATGGGCGCTGCCGCTGATGGCGGTGCAGGGCTATTTCGTCGCCTTCCTGTTCATGGCGCTGCACGAGACCGCGCACAAGACCGCGTTCAGGAGCCGTGGCCTCAACCTTGCGGTCGGCTATCCCTCGGGCTTCATCATCGGACAACCTTACGAATATTACTGCCTGTTTCACTGGGACCATCACCGCTACACCCAGGATCCGGACAAGGACCCGGAGCTGATCGTCGGCGTGAAGCCGAAATCCGATACGCAACTGGCGCTCGCCTATAGCGGCCTGCTTCAGGTCGCCGGCCGCCTCTGGCTGATGCTCGGCCACGCCGTGACCGGCAAGGTCACCGTGCCCTGGATTCCCGAAAACAAGCGCGCCACCATCGTGCGCGAGGCGCGCGCCTATGCTGCGCTCTATGCGCTGCTGCTCGCGCTCTCGCTGTGGTTCTCCTCGGCGCTGTTGCTCTGGGTCTGGATCGTGCCGCTTGTCATCGGGCAGTTCTTCCTGCGGCCCTATCTCTATGCCGAGCACACCGGCTGCGACCGCACCCGCAGCGCCTTCCAGAACACGCGCACCACCTACACCGCCGCGATCGTCAAATGGTTCGCGTGGAATATGCCCTACCATGTCGAGCATCACGCCTATCCCTCGATACCCTTCCACGCGCTGCCGAAGCTGAACGAGATCGTCGACGGCGAGATCGTCCATCGCGGCCGCGGCTACATCGCGACGACGCGTGAGACCTGGGCCTGGTTTCGCCGGCAGCGCCAGCCGCGTTGATCAAATGCGGTGCGGCGCGCAAAAACCCCGATCGCGGAGCGATCGGGGTTTTGTTGTGGACGCGCGATATCAGTAGATCCCGTAGGCGCAGACGTTCACGACGCGGACGCGCAGGCCGTGGCGGGTGCGGACGACGCGCTCCTGGTAGCAATTGTTGACGCCGGTGTTGACGTAGATGCCGCCAAAGCCCCAGCCGGGACCCCAATGGTGATGGAAGCCGTGGGCCGACGCGGCGGTGGGGGCGAGGGCGGCCGCGCCGAGCGAACCGGCGGCGATCAGACCAAGTGCAAGCTTACGAAACATCTTCATTCTCCAGTGTGGCGCGAGGCCGTTGTTGTGTCCCTGCATCTCGGTCGGGCCGAAGCGGGAATGCGTTCATGGCGGGGGCTGAGAATCGTGTTTCAGGATTGTTTCGTGGGCTGCGGCAAGGTGCGCCATGGTCAGGCCTTCCGCGCCGCCGGCGCCATGGCCTGCGACGATGCGCGATAGCGCGTGGCCATCGCCTGTGTCAGCTCCGCCATCTTCTCGCGCAGATCGGCCGGCTCCAGCACTTCGGCCTCGGGCCCGAGCCGCAGCAATTCGGCCGCGGCGTGCCACGACGTCTTGCCGGTCGGCACCCTGGCGATCCGCCAGCCGTCCGCGTCGGCGGTCTCTTCAAGCTGCGTGCGCGCCTTGACGTAAGGCTGGCTCAGCGCGTCCAGCAGTTTGACGCCGAATGGCGACAGCCGCACGATCGCGACATTGGGATGCATCTCGGCCTCGAGGCGCAGCGTTGCGGCCTGCCAATAGGCGGCGAGATCGAAATCGGCGGGACGATCGAAAGGGTCGTCGAGCACCGTGCAGTCGAGCACGCGCGCGGCGCGATAGGTCCGCACGCTGCCGTCGACCTGGCCCGCGAGATACCAGCTGCCGCCCTTCAGCACGAGGCCGAGCGGCGCGACGCGGCGCTGCTTCTCCGATCGCCAGCTCTGGTAGCGGATTTTGATCAGCGTTCCGCGTAATGTCGCGCCGCCAATGGCGCGCAGATGTTTTGGTTCTTCCGTCTCGCCGAACCAGCCCGGCGCGTCCAGATGGAAGCGCTCCTGCATCCGGCCGGCATCCCGGCGCAAATGAGCGGGCAGCGCCGCCATCAGCTTGTTCTGTGCGGCGATCATCGCCGCATCAAACCCAAGCGCCGCAGCCGGGCCGGGCAGTCCGGTCAGAAACAGCGCTTCCGCCTCGTTCTGCGACAATCCGTTCAGCCGCACGCGGTAGCCGTCGAGCAGGCGGTAGCCGCCCTCCGCGCCGCGGTCGGCATAAACAGGGACGCCGGACGCCGCGAGCGCGTCGATGTCGCGATAGATCGTGCGCACCGACACCTCGCAGGCCTCGGCCAATTCAGGCGCAGTGACCTGCCCCTTCGCCTGGAGGGTGGTGAGGATCGACAGCATCCGGCTCGCGCGCATGATCCTTTAAACCATACCTGACACAGGATGTCAGGTATGGTCCGCTACAAGCGCCATCGCCAGCCGGCCAGATGGAGACCTGCCATGACCGATCCGAACCGCATCACGCTGTATTATTCGCCGCAAAGCCGCGCCACCGGCACGCGGGTGCTGCTGGAGGAGCTGGGGGCGCCCTACGATCTCCATGTCCTCAACATGAAGGCGGGCGAGCAGCGCCGGCCCGCCTACCTCGCCATCAATCCGCTCGGCAAGGTGCCGGCGGTCCGCCACGGCGAGGCGCTCGTCACCGAGCAGGTCGCGATCACCATCTTTCTCGCCGATCTGTTTCCGCAGGCCGGCCTCACGCCGGCACTCAACGATCCGCGGCGTGGCCCTTACCTGCGCTGGATCGCCTATTACGGCGCGTCGTTCGAGCCGGCCCTGATCGACAAGTTCATGCAGCGCGAGCCCGCGCCGATCACGCAGTCGCCTTATGCCGACTATGATACCATGCTGGGTGCGCTCGAGGCGCAATTGTCCAAGGGACCCTATCTGCTTGGCGAGCGGATGACGGCCGCGGATATCTTGTGGGGTGTCGCGTTCAGCTGGACCATGATGTTCGGGATCGTGCCGAAGAAGGACGTGTTCGTCCGTTATGCCGAGCGGATGACGTCGCGGCCTGCGTTCCAGCGCATCAATGCGGCGGATGACGAGATGGCAGCCCGGCATGCGGCGGCCGTTGGTGGTTGAACGATCCGGGGTTGCAGATGACGATGCACACGACCAACTGCTTCAACACCTTCATCCGGGTTGCTGAAGACTGTCCCGCGCGTACCGGCGAGGAGCCGCCGCTCCGCGGGGGAAAGCCGACGGTGGCGTGCCTGCAATACGGGATGATCGCCAAGGCGCCCTACAAATACACGTCCGACGACGTGATCTTCGCGACGTCTGCGCCGGGACGCGAGCTCGATGTGAAGGCGACGAAGACGGAGAAGCGTGCGGCCCGCGAAGCGTTCTTCTCCCGGGGGCAGGCGTGCATAAGGGCGTCGAGCCTCGGCAAGCGCTTCGGCTGGGGCGTTCATGCCGACAGTGAGGGCCGGATCGCGATCTACGCCGTCGACAGCAAACGCTACCAGGCGCTCGTCCGCGATCCCGAGCTCACGCAGGTGCGCGCGATGCGGTCGAAGCGGGCGTGATCAGAATTTTGGCGCTCGCTTCTCCGCGAACGCCTTGATGCCTTCCTTGATCTCGTCGCCGCGCATGCTGTCGCGGTGGCGCTGGTCGGCGGCTTGTTCGTCCAATTCGCCGCGGGCGAATTCGTTGATCGCGCGCTTCATGCCGCGCATCGCCTTCGGCGCGTTGCCGGCGAGAATGTTGGCAAGCCTGTCGACTTCCTCGTCGAGCGTTTCCTCCGGCACCATGGCGGTGAGGTAGCCGATCCGCAGCATTTCCGGCGCGCTGATCTTCTGTGCCGTGAGAAACAGCTTCTTGGCGTTGTCGACGCCGAGCCGCGTCACGTAGCGCTTGATGCCGCTCCTGTAGTAGTGCAGCCCGAGCCGCGCCGCCGGCATGAACATCTCGGCGGTGTCGACGCCGATGCGGAAATCGCAGGCGAGCGCGAGGTCGGTCGAGCCGCCATAGACGCCGCCGTTGAGCCGGCAGATCGTCGGCACGCCGAGATCCTCCAGCCGGTTCACCACCACCTCGAAGGCCGAGCCCGCGCTTTGCTGCTCGCTGGCGCTGACCGCGCGCTCGGCGACCGAATTGAGGTCGTAGCCGGCCGAGAACGCCCGCCCCGTGCCGGTCAGCACCAGCACGCGGAGCGCCGGATCGGCCTCGACCCGGTCGAACAGTTTGACGAGCTCGCCGAGATCCTCGGCCTGGAGCCGGTTGAGGTGCTTGGGCCGGTTGAGGCGGATGGTGGCGCGCGCGCCGCTGATTTCGAGCACGGGGCTGCTAGCCGCGTCGGCTGTATCCGACATTCTTGTCTCCATTTACTTGTTTTCGAGCGTGCGGCGCTTGGCCTCGGCGTCGATGGTCTCGGCGAGATCGGGATGCCGCGCCATCAGCACGCGGAAGTCGACGAGGTCGAGCACCAGCAGCCGCGACACCTTTGTGGTCGAGACGTTGGCGCCGCGCATGTTGTTGCCGAGCAGCGCCATCTCGCCGAAGAAGGCGCCGTCGCCGAGCCGCACCTTCTTGCCGGGCAGGTCGACCTCGACCTCGCCGGCGGCGATGAAATACATGCAGTCGCCCTGCGCGCCCTTGCGGATGATCATGGTGCGCGCCGGCAGCTCCATGGTCCGCAGCATGTGGGTGACGTCGGCGATCGCCGCCGGTCCGAGCGCCGCGAAGAACGGCACCTTGCTGACGGATTCCCAGGTCTTGAGAAAATTGTCGCGCCGGGTCTCGGCGGCAAAGCCGGTCGCAAGAATACCGGTCCACAGGCCGAACACGCCGAGGCCGGAGATCATCACCAGCGCCGCCACCATGCGTCCGAGCGGCGTGACCGGCACCACGTCGCCATAGCCGGTCGTCGTCAAGGTCACCACCGCCCACCACAGCGCGGCCGGCACGCTGCCGAAGGTCTGCGGCTGTACGTCCCGCTCCAGGAAATATTCGGCGACCGAGGCGAGGAAGACCACCATCAGGAAGATCACGAGCACGCTGAGCAGCGGGCCGGATTCCAGCACCAGCACGCGGCGCAGCTGCCGCAGGCCGGGAATGCCCGGCACCACTTTCAGGACCCAGAGCACGCTGAGCAGCCAGGCCGTCCGGAGCTCGACGCCGAGAATCAGCGCGACCGGCACGGCCAGCGCTCCGATCGCATCGACGATGCCGGCGGAGGAGGACATGTAGAGCGCAAGGCGCTCGGTTCGCCTCATGTGGCGCAGCCGGACCAGCCATTCGAACACGAAATAGACCAGGCAGACCCAGAGCAGGGCGTCGACCCAGCGGTGCGCCGCCTCATAGGCCGGGTTGACCGTCAAGAGCACCATGGTCACGACGCCGACGGTCACGGCCACATAGGCCGCCTTGGTCATGTTGCGGCCGGCCGTGGCGGCCACGAACTGTGCCAGCGCTGGAATCAGTGGCTTCGACATGCGGGAAGGCGGCCCGGTCTCGGGATGGATTGCTGAGGCCCCGGCTGGGACTTCGGCGCCAAAGTGCCCGCCCGGGCGGAGGCCGTCAACGACGGCAGGCCGCTTTATCGGCCCCCCGGAATCCGCACATCCAATGGGCTAAATCACAGACAAGCCGTCCGTTCTTCCCCATATAGGGGGATGCGCGGCCGTGATGTTGGGCGTTCTCGCCCCGGCGAGCCCGTTACGTTCATGTCAAGGTTGGTTGGCCCCATGGATACGTCACATATTGCACAGCACGCAGGAACCGCCGGCGCCCTGTTCGCCTCGGTGTTCGTGGTCGCCACCACCACCATGCGGACGATGATCCCGCTCCGCGTCTTCGGCATTCTCACCAATCTCGTCCTGATCGCGACCGCCATCCCAGCGCACAATTATCTGGTGATCGGCGTGCAGGTCCTGGTGCTCTGCCTCAATGCCTATCGCCTGCACCAGATGCTCCAGCTCGTGCGCGACGTCCGCAAGTCGGTCAACTCCGACCTCTCGATGGACTGGCTGAAGCCGTTCATGACCGAGCACAAATGCAAGGCCGGTGAGGTGCTGTTCTACAAGGACGAGAAAGCCGAGGACATGGCCTATATCGTCAGCGGCCGCTTCCGCCTGGTCGAATCCGGCATCGAGCTGCCGGTCGGCGCCATCGTCGGCGAGCTCGGCATGCTGTCACCGTCGAACACCCGCACGCAGACCCTCGAATGCGTCGAGCCCGGAGTCATCCTTCGCGTCGGCTACAACAAGGTCGAGGAGCTCTACGTGCAGAACCCGGCCTTCGGCTTCTATTTTCTGCGGCTATCGAGCGCGCGCCTGTTCCAGAACCTCAGCACGCTTGAGCAGCGGCTGGCTCAACAGACCGCGGCGATCGCGGCGATGGCAGCGAAGCCTGCTTGAGGCCCCGCATTGCTTGAGGGAATTGATCGCGTGGCGAATGACGACGGCATCCTGGCTTCGCTTCGCTACCTCTTCGAAGATCTCATCGGAGAGGAGGACGACACGCCGCCGTTCCTGCCCGAGGGGCTGCCGGAAGCTGCGGCGCCCGTTGTCAGCGACGGCATTCATCGCCTCACCGAATATCAGGGCACGAGCTATGCCCAGCTCTATGTCGACCGGGTCTGCCGCTTCGTCAGCCGTTTCGGTGACGATGGCCGCACGCTCAGCGAGGTCGCACGATTGATGGCGATGCGGATGGCCTATGAGGATCCGATCCGGATCGCGCAGTTGAAGCTGATGGAGCTTGCCGGCGGCGGGCCGCCATCGGTCGAGGTCATGAAGTTCCGCTTCGACGAGTTGATCGACGCGCTGCCGGCGATTGCCGGCGAGCCGGTGCTCGATGCGCTCGACATGATCGGATGGCGTCACCGGCGGGTCTCGATCCGGTTCTCGAGCGCGAGCTGGATCGGGATCCGGCGTCTCAAGCTGGAGGCGGCGCTGAAGCGCTGGCGGCTGTTCTCGATCCGTTACGCCGAGGAGCGGGCCTGGGTCGAGCGCTGGCTGCACATGATCTCGCGCGCGCTGGCCAAGCAGCCGGCGGCGGTGCCGGCGATCATCGACAGCGCCAACATGATCGCGGGCCACGGCGATCCCTATCGCCACGGTCTGGCCGACTGGCACGCCATCATCGACGGCCTGGCGAAGCCGACCTTCGACGGCGCGCTGCCGTTGAGCGACCTTTCCGGCGCGATGGCCGAGGCGCGCGCCGCGGCCGAGCCCGACCGCCGGCAGGTGGCGCTGAAGCGCGCCATTGCCCGGATCAGGGCGCAAGCGCTGGGGACGGCCGACGTGAAGGCGGGCTGAGCTGCCCTTGACCCTAATCTTCGACCCAAATCTTCCCGACAAGTCTTCCCGAAACAGGCGCCTACCTGAAATGTGGCGGCTCGTCGTAACCGTGGCGGCTGCTGAAAAACAGCAACACCATCAGGCCGACGCCGACAACGATGGAAAACCCCGCTCCCAGCACCAGTGCCACATAGCCTTCCGTCGGGATCGGCTCACCCTCGATCGTCATTGCGGAATAAGCGAAGTAGCCGACCGCCGTCAGCATTCCCACGAGGATGATGATGAGGAGTGTACGCATGCTGCGTTCTCCGGTTGCATCCGGGAGCAAACGGTTGCGGATGGGGAGGGTTCCCGGGTTCCGGCTGGAAATGCCGGCAGGCCCAAGTCTGCAGGTCCAAGTCTACAGGCCAAGTCTGAAGACGGCTTGATAGGTCAGGCACTCTGAGCCGTCTTCACCACCACGACATTGCTGTCGTCATGCTGGGGAGGGGCGGCATCGTGAGCCGCCTTGTCGGCGTCGCCGGCACGGCGCTTCAGGTAGTCGCGGCGCATCCCGATCTCGTCGCGGACGAACTCGTAGCCGAGCTTGAACGTGTCGAGCCCGTCGGTACTGATCGTGCCGTCTCTCAGCCCGATGACGGCGCCGCGCAGAATGCCCTCCAGCTCGTCCTGGAGGCATTCGAGCTGATCCAGCGAATGGGCGTGCTCGATGCGCTCGCCGATATCGAGGATGGCGGTGGAGAGCTCGCTGGCCTTCTCCGGCGCGATCCGGGTGATCTTGGCGTAGATCGCCGCGAAGATCGAGCCGATGACGCTCAGCGCGGCGGCGCCCAGGTACATCAGGTCGCTGTACTTATCCATGAACGACTTGGTGTCGTCGTTGATGTAGTCGGCCGCCCCCTGATGCGCCATCACGAAGGCATCCTTCTCGACGGAGGCCGGCTCGATGTGGGTCGCGAAGCCGTTGTCGAGCCCGAGCGCGGACTTGTTCTCGTAGACGATGCGCGCAAGCTCTCCGGCCGTGGTCACCGACATCTTGGATTGCGTGACCAGCAGCCATTCGAGCCCGATCGTGTCGAGATCATCGTCGGGGATTTCGGGCGATGCGGACAGCGTGCCTGCCGTCAGTGTCTCGGCGGAAATCCCGGGGAATTTGCGCGCCAGCGCCTTGGCCTCGTCGATCGCGTTCAGCGTGAAGCCGCCGCGTTTGGCGACCTGCTCATAGGCCTTGTCGCGCACCGCCCTGGACGCGTGGACGATGGCGATCACCGCACCAAAGCCGCTCGCCGGCGCAAACAGCTTGTCGAGGGTCGCGCCCTGCGGTGCCATCTGGATCTTCGCGGCGTCGGGACCGTCGGGGATGTCGAGGATATTGCGGACGAAGGCAAGCGAGGACTCGTTCTCGGCAACGACGGCGACCTTCTTCTTCTTCAACTCGGCAAGCGACTTGATCTTCTTGTTGCCGGGACCGAGCAGCAGCACGAGATCGTGCTCCAGGATCGCCAGCGTGCGGGCCCGCGGCGGCACCTTGGCATCGGTGCGCAGAATGGCGAGATCGGCCTGGCGGCGGTCGAACTGTGCGAGCGCCTTGGCGCTGTCGGGATTGTTGACGACCTTGATCCGGAAACGCGAGGCGTTGTTCTTCAGCACAGCGGCGAGCTTGGCCGCGAACAAGGCTTCGTCGCTGTTGGGGGCGCCGGCGGCAAAGGTCAGCGTCTCCGAACTGTGCACCAGCGTGCGGCCGGCCCAGACGGTGGCAAGCGACAGCAGCAAGGTCAGCACGACGTACAGCAGGACCTGCTGCTGATTGGTCTTGATCACCTTGGGGCGCCGCGGCGGCGGCTCGGTCAATGAAGTCGGGCCTTCAGTACTCATGGCAGCACTCTGGCCTCAATCAATCCTGTTATGGCGGCGGCGCCGGGTAGCCCGGCCGGCGCGCTGGAAAACTCGTAACCGTCTGAAATAAGAACGATAATCCTCTGGTCGGGATGATAGCGCGCCGGCACCGGAAAGCAAATTTCGAGCCGAAGGTAACGTTACCCGGCCGCCCGCGGCGATTGGTCATCCTATCACCGTTTAGCCACAGTTGGCGATTTTCCCGTTTCCCCCGGCTGCATTCCGCCGCGGGAGATGTCATAAATCAGAGGTCCCGGCGATTTGACCGGTCCAAGAAGAAGTTGCGCCGAACGCTCCAATTTTTCTTGTCACCTCAATGAGGGCGTCAGCGTGTCGTTTCCACCCATGTCATCGGCGGTTCCGGTTGAAGCGCTCATTGGCTGGATGCTGCTGCTCACCTTCAAGCACATCATCGCCGATTTCGTGCTTCAGACCGCCTGGATGGCGCACGGCAAGGACCAGAAGCACGGCTGGGCTCTGCCGCTTCTCGTGCACTGCCTGATTCACCTTGCGGTTGCGCTGCCGCTGATCCTGATCGTCGCGCCGAGATTCTGGTTCGTGGCCCTGATCGATTTCGCGATCCACATCACGGTCGACCGGGCCAAGGGCCTCGTCTCGGCCAATTTCGGCGTCAACCAGGAGCATCCCTGGTTCTGGACCCTGATCGGCGTCGACCAGGCGCTGCACCACCTGACCGGCTTCGGTCTCTCCATCCTCATGGCGGCGAACTGACGGCGCGGTCGGGGCGTAAGGCTTGGCTGATTTCGTAGCCCGGATGGAGCGAAGCGCAATCCGGGGTCGTGCCACGCACTGCGATCCTCCCGGATTACGCTTCGCTCCATCCGGGCTACGTAAAGCCGCCGGGCCTGCATGGTTCGAGACGGCGCTTCGCGCCTCCTCACCGTGAGGGGTTGGAATCTTTCAGCAGAAACAGACCTCATCCTGAGGGCCCGCCGAAGGCGGGCGTCTCGAAGGATGGCCCCAGGGAAAGCCCCCGCCGGGGCCGACTGATTCGCGCCATAGGAGCAAGGACCCCCGGGTGACTACCGCCCCGGGTGGTTAACCTTTCATTAGAGAATTGCGCTGCATCTTCGGCATCGAGGAGAACTGCAATGTTTTCAAGCCGCGACGCATATGAAAGCGATTTCTGCCCGGTTCGCGACGAGCTCCTTGGCGAAATGTATCGTGCCAGCGAGAGTGGCCTGCCGAGGCTGGTTGAGAGTGTTTCCCCTGACGCGCGCGCCAGGCTGGCGCTGTTCTGCTATCGCCGCAGCCACCTGCACTCGCTGGCGGTCGCGATCGCAGCCAGCTGCAACGAGCGTGACCTGATCGAGAACGGCGGCCGCGTCGGCTCGACGCTCTACGCGCTGTCGCGCGAAGGCAAGGTCAAATCGTCGCCGTCGCTGTCGGGTGGCCGCAAGCCGATCACGCTGTCGACCAAGCCGCTCTCGGTGCTTGCGCCGCTCGACGACGAGTTCGACGACGAGGTCGCGGAAGCCGTTCCGGCTTAAAGCGCAAGATCGCGCTTTAGCTCTTTATCGGCGCCTGATCTCCGCGCAAACGCTGCGCGTTTGTCGCGAGCGGAAGACCGCTGCATACTTTTCCGGATCATGCGCTGACGATCACCGGCAGCCCGAATTTCCGCCGCGCCATCGCGCATTCGGCATCGCCCGGCATGCAGGTGCGGCACACCTCCGGCCGCACCGCATAGACGCCGCACGCGGTCGCCTTGCCGATCTCTCCCTGCAACGCCGAACAGCGATCGCCCTCACAGCGCATGCCGGATTGCCGCGCGTTGACGAGCTGTTCCGGGATCGCCGCAAGTTCCTCGTCGCTCTCGATCGAGAAACGCGGCCAGTTCGCCGAATAGCCGCAGCAGGCGCCGCAACTCTGGCAGCAGCTCGATGGGTCGATGGTGGATGTGTCGTCCATCGTCGTCAAATATCCTTCACGTATCTTTGGGCGGACCCCAGACTAGGCTCTGCCGCCATCGCGCGCGCAGCACGTCGCGCCGCTCCGGATATCGTTCGTCGAGATAGGACGCCTCCACCACGCGGTCGGTGCGGAAGCTGCGAAAATCACTGCGCAGCTCGCACCAGGCCGCGAGCAGGCGGACCGCTTCGAGATAGCCGACCGAAATCGGCCAGATCATGCGCTCGCTGGGGCGGCCCTGCTCGTCGCGATAGCGCAGCATGATCTTCTTGCCTTCGTGGATCTGGGTGCGCGTGCGCGCCATGTCGAGGCGGTCCGGCTCCCTGTTCCAGCTCGGCCGCGCGCGGCTCGCGGGCTCCAGCACGAAGGGGCGCAGGCGCTCAGGCACGGTGTCGGCGATCTTGGCCATCAGATCTTCGGCCGCGCGCGCCAGCGCGGTGTCGGCATGGCCCGCGACCCATTGCGCGCCGAGCACCGCCGCCTCGATCTCGTCGGGTGTCAGCATGAGCGGCGGCAGGTCGAATCCCTTCTCCAGGATGTAGCCCATGCCGGCTTCGCCGCGGATCGGCACGCGCTGGCCCATCAGCGTTGCGATGTCGCGATAAATGGTGCGCTTCGAGGTCTCGAGCTCGGCCGCGATCGCGTCCGCCGTCAGCGGTTTGCGCGTGCGCCTCAGCACCTGGATGATCTGAAACAGCCGGTCGGCGCGTCTCATGACAATTCTCTTTCCAAATTCCTGACCGCAGCCCGCTCAAAATCCGGCGCGTGGATGCTGACAGGATGTTGGCAGCAGGGGGGTTCTATACCGGGACAACACATCGACTGAAGAGGATTTGTCCATGATCATTCCGACCCATTTCGGCCCGGCCGGTCCGCTGTGGCACGGCCAGGCTTTCCAAATCTGGGCTTGGCAGGCCAAAGCGTCGCAGCTCTTGGCGTTCGGCCGCCTCGTATCCCCTGATCTCATGGCCGTCGACCTCCGCTTTGCGCTGGTGAGCGTCGTGACGCGCTCGCTGGTCCAGGCCGCGGACGCGCTGGTCCGCCATGTCATGGGCCGCGCCTGGCAGGGAGCCCGTTTCGCAGAAGATATCACGGCTGCTGCCACCATGGTGGCAGCAGCCGGCCGATAGGTTCCCTCAACTCTTTCGCGGTCCAGGAGCACTCAGATGATCACGCTTTATGGCTTTGGCACGGGTTTCGGCCTGCCGGAAATCAGCCCCTTCGTCACCAAGACGGAGGTTCAGCTCAAGATGGCGGGACTGCCCTACCGGAAGGAGCGGGCGATGCCGCCGGCCTCGCCCAAGGGGCAATTGCCCTTCATCGACGATGGCGGCGAGGCGGTGGCCGATTCCACCTTCATCCGGGCCCATATCGAGCGCCGCTACGGCTTCGATTTCGACGCCGGCCTCTCGTTGCAGGAGCGCGCGCAGGCCTGGGCGTTCGAGCGCATGATCGAGCATCACGTCTATTGGGCGGTGGTGGGCGCGCGCTGGGTCGATTCCGTCAACTTCGCCAAGGGGCCCGCGCATTTCTTCGACGGCGCGCCGGAGCACAATCGCGAGAAGCTGCGCGAGGATGCGCAATTCCGCGTCGCCGAGAACTATCTGCTCTCCGGCCTTGGCCGTCACGCGCCCGATGACGACGTCGATCTCGCCCTGCGCTCGCTGTTTGCGCTCTCGGTGCAGCTCGGCGACAAGGCCTATCTGATGGGCAACAAGCCCTGCGGGGTCGATGCCACCGCCTTTGGTATGCTTGCCGGAATGCTGACGCCGTTCTTCGAGTCCAAGCTGCGCGAGCGCGCCGAAGGATTTCCGAACCTCACCGCCTATGTCGACCGGATGATGGACGCGTATTATCCCGAGTTCGCCTGGACCCCGCTGCGGCAGGCGGCTTGAGGCGCGTACCGCTTCCACAGGCTCGGTGCACCTCCCCCGCGTGCGGGGGAGGTCGACACGCTCGCAGAGCGTGGCGGGTGAGGGCTCTCTCCTCTGGGGGATTTCTTCCGCATATCTCGACTCCCTACGCGGAGATGCCCTCACCCCACCCGTCTCCCGCAAGCGGGAGGGGGAGCGCACCAGCGTTGGAGCCGCAGCTCACCCTCAAAGCCAAAAACAAAAGAGCCGGCCCATCGGGCCGGCCCCCGTCGTCGCAAAACTCTCGCCGCGCTCACCTCACCAGCGTGTACTTGCCGTTCTTCACCGTGAGCAGGATGCGGGAGCGCTCGTCGAGGCCGTAGCGGTCCTTTTCGGTGAAGTTGTAGACGCCCTGGCTCGCCGCCAGCTCCTTCTCGGACAGCAGCGCCTGGCGGATGGCTTCGCGGAATTCCGGCGTGCCGGGCTTCGCCGTCTTCAGCGCCGTCGGGATCACGCGCTTCAGGATCTCGAACGCGTCGTAGGAATGGCCGGCGAACTGGCTGCGGCTGTTCGGGCCGTACTTGCCTTCATAGGCCGCGTTGAGCGCGAGGCCCGGCTTCTTGGTCGCGGCCTCGTCCGGCTGATCCTCGGGGTCCATCACCGGGCCCGAGGCCATCAGCACGCCTTCGGCCGCCTTACCTGCGATGCGGATGAAGTCCATGCTGGCCGCGCCATGGGTCTGGTAGATCAGGCCCTGATAGCCGCGCTCGCGCAGCTCGGTCTGCGGCAGTGCTGCCGCGGTGCCGGAGGCGCCGACCAGGATCGCGTCGGGATTGGCGGCGACGAGCTTCAGCACCTGCCCGGTCACCGACGTGTCGGGACGGGCGAAGCGTTCCTCGTCGACGATGGTCATGCCCATCGGCACGGCCTGGGCCTTCAGGTCATTGAACCAGAGGTCGCCATAGGAGTCGGAATAGCCGATATAGCCGATGGTCTTCACGCCCTTGCTCTTCATGTGGTCGTACAGCACCTTGCCCACGATCGGAATCGGCTGCGGCATCGCCACCGACCACTTCATGCGCTCCGGCGTGATCGGGAACGGCGCCAGCCCGAAATGCGGAATGCCGGCTTCGTTGGCGACATTGGAGACCGCGATCGTCGGCGGCGTCAGCGCCGAACCCATGATGATGTCGGCCTTGGATTCCGTGACGAAGCGGCGGGCGTTGGTGGTCGCGGTGGTGGGATCGCCGCCGTCGTCGAGCACGATCACCTTCAGCGGCACGCCGCCGATTTCCTTCGGCACGAATTCGAGCGCGTTGCGCTCGGGGATGCCGAGCGCGGCACCCGGGCCGGTGGTGGTGGTGGTGATGCCGATGGTGACTTCACTGGTCTGGGCCAGCGCGGGCAGCGCCGGCAACGCGAGCGTGGCCGCGGCGATCGCGGCGGTCAGGTAAAAGCGTTTCATCTATTCCTCCCTTTACGTGTTTTCTTTGAAAGCAGAAATCGAACGTGAATTCAGCCCCGTCTTTTGGTGATGCGGCGATTTAGCTCCAGGAACCGGCCAGGATCTAATTCCCTACGAATTTCGCTACCATTTCCGCCGGGAACGGTGCGGATTTCAGCTTGTCGGGGTTAACCGGATCGCGGGCGACCAGGACGCGGGTTTCAAAACCCTCGATCGCCAGCGCCTCGCCCTTGTAGACATTGTGCTTCACCTCGAAGCTCGAGCGCTTGATGCTCTCGATCTTCGTTTCGATGGTGATCCAGTCGCCATAGGTCGAGGGGATGTAGAACTTGGCCCGCGTGTCGACCATGGGGATCCCCACCAGGCCGTACTTGCGGACCAGGTCCTGCTTGGAGAACCCGGCAACCTCGAACAGGGTCGACGTCGAATCGTCGAACATCGCGAAATAGCGCGGGTAATAGACGATGTTGGCGGGGTCGCAATCGCCCCACTGGATCTGTACCTCGCGCCTGTTCACGAACATGTGGTGGCCTTGCTTTCGTTGCGCCTTACTTCGGCGCCATGCGCAGCGAGCCGTCGAGCCGGACCACTTCGCCGTTGAGGTACGAATTCTCGACCATGTGCAGCGCGAGCGCGGCGAATTCGTCGGCATGGCCGAGCCGGCGCGGGAAGGGGATCGCGGCGGCGAGCGAATCCTGGGCTTCCTGCGGCAGGTTGGCGAGCAGCGGCGTCAGGAACAGGCCGGGTGCAATCGTCAGCACGCGGACGCCGAACTGCGCGAGCTCGCGCGCGATCGGCAGCGTCATGCCGACGATGCCGCCCTTGGAGGCCGAATAGGCCGACTGCCCGATCTGGCCGTCATAGGCGGCAACGGAGGCCGTGTTGATGATGACGCCGCGCTCACCGGTCGCCTGCGGCTCGAGCTTGGACATTTCCGTAGCGGCGAGGCGAAGCATGTTGAAGGTGCCGATCAGATTGACCTTGATCACCTTGTCGAAATCGGCGAGCGCCATCGGCCCGTCGCGGCCGACCACGCGCTTGGCGACGCCGATGCCGGCGCAGTTGACCAGCACGCGCGCCGGGCCGTGGGCCTTGGTGGCCGCGGCAATGGCGGCTTCGGCCGAGGCGGCATCGGAGACGTCGCAGGTCACGGCCACGCCCTTGATCTCGGCGGCGACGGTTTCGGCGAGCTTGGCGTTGAGATCGCAGACCGCGACCCTGGCGCCCTGCGCCGCCAGCTTTCGCGCGGTCGCCGCGCCCAGTCCCGATGCGCCACCGGTCACGATGGCTGCCTGATCCCTTAACAACATGGCGTTCTCCTGTGGCGGTGTTTGTTTATCCGACCGATATCACACGGTCCGACGGATTGGCAGCGTAGAGCTCCTCGATCAACGCGTTGCGATGTTCCAGCACCGCGCGCTGGTTGATCGAGCCCTTGTCGGTGACCTCGCCCTTGTCGATCGACAGCGGCGTTTCCATGAGGATCGCGCGCGTGATCCGCGTCGAGGAGCCGGTGGCGGAGCCGAGGAAGGCGGTCAGGCGCTCGCGGAAGGCCTCGCGCACCAGCCGGTCGCGTGCGGTCACGACGAGATCGTCGGCCGGCAGCGTCGGGTTGACCAGGCGGCAGCCGTCGAGATCGAGCACCACGAGCGCGGAGATCTCGTCGCGGTTGATGCCGGCGATGACGACGTCGCGCACCAGCGGTGCGCAGGCCCCGACGAAGCGCGCGCGCAGCGGGCCGACGCTGACCCAGGTCCCGCTCGCGAGCTTGAAATCCTCACCGATGCGGCCGTCGAAATCGAAGCCGGCATTGAAATCATCGGGGTCGGACGGCTTCAGGGCATCGCCGAGCTTGTAGAACCCCTCTTCGTCGAAGGATTTTGCGGTGATCTCGGGTTGACGCCAGTAGCCGGGCATCACGTTCGGTCCCTTGCAGCGCACCTCGAGCTTGCCGTTGTTCGGCACCAGCTTGGCGTCATTGCCCGACACCGGAAGCCCGACATGGCCGGAGCGGCTGGTGCGCGGATTGACCGACATGAAGAACGGCGCGGTCTCGGTCGCCCCTAAGCCGGTGAGCATCGGCACGCGGTAGCCCTTCTCCTTGACCGCGAGCTCGTCGAGGCTGTTCCAGACGAACGGCGAGAGTGCCGCGCCCGAGAAGAACATCGCGTGCAGCCGGTCGAAGAACTTTGCGCGCAGGCCCTGGTCGTCGCGCAAGTAAGGCAGCAGCGACTCGTAGCCCTTGGGCACGTTGAAATAGACCGTCGGTGAAATCTCCTGGAGATTGCGCACGGTCTCCTCGATGCCGCCGGGCATCGGCTTGCCGGCGTCGAGATACATCGAGCCGCCATTGTAGAGCGTCAGCCCGATATTGTGGTTGCCGCCAAAGGTGTGATTCCAGGGCAGCCAGTCGATGATGACGGGCGGCTCGTCCTTGAGGAAGGCGAGCGTCTCGCGCAGCATCACCTGGTTGGCGCAGATCATGCGCTGGGTGTTGATGACGGCCTTGGGATTGCCGGTCGAGCCCGACGTCAGCAGGAATTTTGCGATGGTGTCGGGGCCGATCCTGCCGTGCACCGCGTCGAGATCGCCGCGGATCGGCGTCGCCATGAGGTCGGCCAGCGTGGTGACGTCACGCCCCGGCACGGCGCCGTAGGATGCGGCGATCTCGGTGCCGAGCGAGACGTTGGCGGCGAGCGCATCCGCGAATCTGTCGGCGTCCTCGGCGAAGACGAGGCCCGGTGTCAGCAGCTTCATCAGGTAGGAGAGCTTTCCGTAATCCTTCGACACCAGCGAATAGGCCGGCGACACCGGGCAGAACGGAATGCCGGCATAGAACGCGCCGAAGGCAAGCAGCGCGTGGTCGATCGAATTGCCGGACAGGATCACGACCGGCCGCTCCGCCGACAGGCCGCGCGCAATCAGCGCGGAGGCGATGTGCCGGCTCGCGGTGAGCAGCTCGGCGTAGCTGATCTTGCGCCAGAAGCGGCCGCCTTCGCGTTCCGCCATGAAGACGCGGTCCGGCGTGGTGTTCGCCCAGTGATGCAGGCGGTCGGTGATGCGGGCGGGATAGTCGCCGAGCGGCTGCTTCGGCCTGAGGTAAATCGTGCCGTCATCGCGGCGCTCGATGTCGATTGCGGGATCGCCGAACGAGATCGGCCGCAGCGGAGAAGTGCTCGCGCCGCGCTCCATGCTGGAAGAGGACGGCTGCGCGCTCATGACTTCGGCTTTACCTTGGCGGTCTTGTGCTCGAGGAACTCGCGGATCCGGCGCTTTGCTTCCTTGTCGCTCTGCGCCACCGTCGCCATCAGCGATTCCATCAACAGGCCGGTCTGCGGATTGGCCTCCGCGATCATCGGCAGCGCCTGGAGCACGGCGAAATTGGTCAGCGGCGCGTTGGAGGCGACCTTGGTCGCAAGCTCCAGCGCCTTGCCGAGCCCGTTGCCGGCCTCCGTCACATATTGGGTAAAGCCGTAGGACGCGCCCTCGGTCGCGGTATAGACGCGTCCCGTCAGCATCATGTCCATCATCCGCGCCACGCCGATCAGCCGCGGCAGCCGCACCGAGCCGCCGCCGCCGACGAAGATGCCGCGCTGGCCTTCCGGCAGCGCAAAGTAGGTCGAGGGCTCGGCGACGCGGATATGCGCCGCGCAGGCCAGCTCCAGCCCGCCGCCGATCACGGCGCCCTTCAGCGCCGCAATGACCGGCACGCGGCTGTACTGGATGCGGTCGAACACCCGGTGCCACATCTGCGAATGCAGCAGCCCGCCGGTGGCGTCATGATCCTGGAGTTCGGACAGGTCGAGGCCGGAGGAGAAATGATCGCCGATGCCGTGGATGACGACCGCGCCGATATCCTCGGGCAGGGACGCAAAGCACTCGCCGATTTCCAGGATGATGCCGTCGTTCAGCGCGTTGCGCTTGGCCGGCCGGTTCAGACCCACGGTCAGGACCCGGTCCGCCCGCTCGATCCTCAACAGCCCGGAGGCACCCGCGTCAGCGGTCTCGGCGTTTCCCTGTGTCATTTGCGTCCTTGTCAGAATAGTTATGTTGTATAACGAATTTGCGAGGAGTCAAGGTGGGGAGCCCTCCCAGGCGGCGGGGCAGCTACGCTCGCCTCGGCTCCCCCAGGAACGGGTAACCGCCGGTGTCATCAGCCCATCGCCACCTGGTCGCCCTTGGTCCCGTGCTCGCGTTGGTCGAGCCACATCGTGCCGAGCGCAAACGCCAGCCACCCGAAATTGTAGGCAAAGCCCACGATCAGAACGGCCCAGCCGGGAATCGGTCCGACGGCGGCGCGATCGATAAGTTCCGTCAAGGTCACTGCAGGCGTCGGATGGATGGCAATCTTGCCGTAATAGGCGGTCGCCTGGATGGCGAGGATCCAGACGTAGTTGCGACGCAACCGCCGTCCGGCAGCGCGGACAAATGAAATGTGATGGCGGGGCGCAGTGTAGTCGCGCGCGAGAACAGCCTTCCAGCTATCATCGTGCGTTTCACCGGTGAAGATTGGCGCATAGAAATTCCTCTCTAGCCAACGAGCCCGGGCACGCCAGACATTGAAATAGCGATAACGCCGCGCCTCCATACCAAGGAACACGGCAAGGAGCAGTCCGACGAGTACGAGTGGCAGAGGCGAAGCCTCCGGGCTCGAGAATGTCGTCGACAGCGCGATGCCCATGGTGACGATCGCCCAATTGGTCGTGTTGTCGAGCCGCGTTCGCCAGATCGTCGATCGATAGACCTCGCCGCGGTAGAGATGAGCGATGGCGCCCATTTCGGCGGAGTCGAAGCTGTGTCGGGGGACTGGTTCGCTGGAAGCCATAAGAGACATGGTGGGACTCCCGTGGTCTGCACAACTTGGCGCAGATTACATTCTGAACCAGGTCCGCCCCAGGTCAAAGACCGATTCCTCACATCACCTGATGCACGTCGATCACCACGCGGTCCGCGTGTCGCGCGGCTGAAGCGACAAAAATGTGCTGCATCAGCCATCGATACTTCTCGTGTCCGGTCTCGAACCGCGGCACGGTGCGGAAATAGATCAGCTTGGGATCGACCGGCTCGCCGCGCTTGAGCTTCTGCAACAGCTCCACCGGGCCGAAGCGCATGCCCTTGTTCTCGATATAGACGGTGGCGCCGTCGTCGGTCTCGAAGGCGTATCTGGCTTCGAGATCGATCAGCTCGTTGGGGCGGATGGTCTGGAAATCGGCCCCGAACGGCAGCACCTTGCCGCTGATCGTGCCGGTGACCTCGCCGCCGATGATCGGAATGATGCGGCGGACCCCGATGCCGGTCTCGCCGGCGGTGATGACGTCGCCGATGCGCACGGTGAGGGTGAAGACGTATTTGGTTTCGAGCGTCGGCGTGTCCATCGCTTCGCCTCTCAATGCGCCATCATCCGCGTCGGCAGCCACGTCGCCAGCAGCGGAAATGCGATCAGGATCACCAGCCGCACCAGGTCGGTCGCCACGAACGGGATCACGCCCTTGAAGATGGTGGAGAAGGAGACGTCCTTCACCACGCTCTTGATGACGAAGACGTTCATGCCGACCGGCGGGTGGATCAGGCCGAGCTCCACGGTCATGACGATGATGACGCCGAACCAGATCGGGTCGAAACCGAGATGCATGATGACGGGGAAGATGATCGGCACGGTGAGGATGATCATCGCCATGGCGTCCATCAGGCAGCCGAGCACGAGATACATCACCATGATCAGCGCCAGCACGCCGTAGGCGCCGAGGCCGAGGCCGGTCAGGAATTCGGTCACCTTCTGCGGCGTCTGCGTCACCGTGAGGAAGTAGCCGAAGATCAAGGCGCCGATCAGCACGGTGAACACCGCGGCCGCGGTGCGCGTCGCCTGGAGCAGCGAGGCCAGGATCTTTTCGCGGTCGAGCCGTCCGGTGGCCACGCCGATGATGAAGGCGCCGGCGGCGCCGACGCCGCCGGCTTCCGTCGGCGTGAAGCGCGGCAGGAACGGCAGGCCGTAGAGGCCGCCGATGACGAACACGAACAGCAGCACCGGCGCCCAGATCTCCTTCAACCCGGCAAAGCGCTCGCGCCACGGCGTCACCTTGCCCTTGGGCAGGAAGTCGGGCCGGAAATACCCGATCAGGAAGATGGTGATCATGTACATGGTCATCGCCAGCAGGCCCGGGATGATGCCGGCGATGAACAGCTTTCCGATGTCCTGCTCGGTGATGATGCCGTAGACCGCGAGCACGGTGGAGGGCGGCAGCATCGCACCCAGCGTGCCGCCGGCCGCGATCACGCCGGTGGCAAAGGACTGCGGATAGCCGAACCGGCGCATCTCCGGGTAGGCGACCGCGGAGAAGGTCGCGGCGGTCGCGACCGAGGAGCCGCAGATCGCGGCAAAGCCGCCGCAGGCGCCGACGGTGGCGATGCCGAGCCCGCCACGCAAATGCCCGACAAAGCCGTTGGCGGCGCGGAACAGCTCGCGGCTCATGCCGGAATGGCTGACGAAGGAGCCCATCAGCAGGAACATCGGGATGACGCCGAAGGTGTAGTCGGTGACCGTCCGCATCGAGGTCTGGCCGACCAGTTTCAGCGCCGCCGTTCCGCTGACAAGGTAAGAGAAGCCGCAGACGCCGACCAGGCCCATGGCCATGCCGACGGGCACGCGCAGCAGCATCAGGGCGAACAGGGAAACGAAGCCGAGAACGGCGACAGCATCGGTGCTCATGATTACTCCGTCGCCTTCAGCTTGGGGTCGTGCATTTCTTCGGGATGGAAGATCAGCCGGTAGGTGCGGATCGCGATCAGCAGCACCGCGGAGATATCGCCGATCCAGGCGACCGCGAAGAACGGCCAGGTCGGCATGTGCATGTCGAAGGTCTGGACGTTGTCGTTGTAGGTGCCGCGCACCTTGTCGAACAGGGTCCAGGTCTGCACGCTGACGACGAACAGCAGCACCAGTGTCGCGAACACGTCGATCCAGCGCTGGTAGCGCGGCCCGACATTGGCCCACACCAGATCGACCGTGATGTGGGTGCCGCGATAGGAGGTCGCGGCGATGCCCCAGAAAATGAGGATGCCGAGCAGCATGCGGCCGATGTCGAAGCTGTCGGGAATCGAATAGTTCAGCGTGTTGCGCAGCAGCACCGACAGGAAGATGTCGAGCGCGACGATGCCGACGAAGCCGGCCGCGATCCATTCGATCGAGTCGATGACGCGATCCATCCAGGCGCGCTTCATGGGTGTTTCCTGTGTGATGTCATTCTCTTGATCCAGATGTCGCCGCACTTCGCCTCTCCCCGCGTGCGGGGAGAGGCCGACACGCGAAGCGTGGCGGGTGAGGGGGACTCTCCGCGAGCCCATCTGCCACTATTTTTGCGGAGGCGGCCCCTCACCCCAACCCTCTCCCCGTAAGAACGGGGAGAGGGGGAAGAAGAGCCTGCCATCGCGTCACTCCGCCAGCGCGTTGTACTTCTTCAGCGACGCCTTCAAATCCGCCAGCGCGGCATCGGGATCGGCGCCGGTCTTCTTGGCGCCGTCAGCCCAGGTCTTGACCAGCGGCTCGGCGGCCTTCTTCCAGGCGGCGGTCTGCTCCGGCGTCAGCTTGTAGACCTCGTGACCCGATTCCGCCTTCACCTTGTCGATGCCGGCGTCCTCGAACTTGCCCCAGTGCTCGCCGACCACGCCCGCCATCTCGATCGAGCAGTTCTTGTCGATCGCGGCCTTTTGCTTGTCGGACATCGCATTGTACTTGTCCTTGTTGATCACGAACACGAACGTGGTGGTGTAGAGCGGCGCCTCCATGTCGTACTTGGTCACCTTGTCGATGCCGAACAGCACCAGCGAGCCCCAGGGGAAGGTGACCGCATCGGCGACGCCGCGCTCGATGATGTCGCGCACTTCGGGCGCGGAGGACTGCACATTGGTGCCGCCGAGCGAGGTGACGAAATTCGCCATGGTGGCGTGGGCCGGGCGGATCTTCATCCCCTTCACGTCTTCCGGCGCCACGACCTTCTTGGTGCGGGAGTGGAACGAGGAGGGCGAGTGGACGAAGGCGAGGCAGTATTTGACGTCCTTCATCTCCTTCTCGGCGTACTTCCGATACCAGGCGTCCAGCCCCATCGAGCCGCCCTTGGCGTCCGAGATCAGGAACGGCAGCTCGCCGGCGCCGACGATCGGGAAACGGCCGGGCTGATAGCCGGGATTGACATAGGTGACGTCGGCGATGCCGTCGCGGGCCATGTCGTAATGGTCGAAGGCCTTGCCGAGCTGCTGGGCTGGAAACACCTTGCCCTTGATGGTGCCGCCGGAATCCTTCTCGACCGCGGCCGCCCAGTCCTCCAGCGACTTCTGCAGCGGATGCGAGGCCGGCACCCAGTGCGAGATCTTCAGGTCGAAGGTCTTGTCCTGCGCGAACGCAGGCGTCACGCCTGCTGCCAGCAGCAACGCCAGACAAATTGTCCTCATCAGTCGTCTCTCCCTGTTGTCAACGGCGGGCTTCGATGGCCCGGTCTCGTTAATTAACATGTTATCTAATTGGCTGGCGCGTTCAAGCCGGAACTGGCGCGGCGTGCCGCCACGTCATCTACGTCAGCCATGTTGCATGGATTTGTCGCTGCTCGGGCGCACTCCCCTTTTGCCCAACCGTTATATGTTATAATTATCGTGCGCGGACGGCCGCGACAAGCGAGCCGCGGTGCACCCTACAGGATCGGGAGGAGCAAGTATTGCGGACAAAAGTCGCAATCATCGGGGCCGGGCCGGCGGGATTGTTGCTTGGGCAACTGCTGCACAATTACGGCATCGACAATTTCATTCTGGAGCGGCAGAGCCCCGACTATGTGCTCGGGCGCATCCGCGCCGGCCTCCTGGAGGAAGGAACCGTCGCGTTGCTCGATCAGGTCGGAGCCGGCGCACGCGCGTATGCGGAAGGCCTGCTGCATGAGGGCATCGAGCTCGCCTTTTCCGGCCGCCGTCATCGCATCGACATGAAGGCCGCGACCGGCAAGACGGTCATGATCTACGGCCAGACCGAGGTCACGCTCGACCTGATGAATGCGCGCAAAGCGGCCGGCCTGACCACGGTCTACGAGGCCAAGGATGTTCAACCGCACGATTTCGACGGCGGTCACCCGCGCGTAACCTGGGTCAAGGACGGCGTCACCCACGAGATCGATTGCGACTTCATCGCCGGCTGCGACGGCTTCCATGGCATCAGCCGCGCGAGCGTCCCGGCGCAGGCCATCGAGGAGTTCGAGCGCGTCTATCCGTTCGGCTGGCTCGGCATCTTGTCGGAGACGCCGCCGGTCAGCCATGAGCTGATCTATTCCAACCACGCCCGCGGCTTTGCACTCTGCACCATGCGCTCGACGAAGCGCAGCCGGCATTACGTGCAGTGCTCGCTCGACGATCACGTCGACCAGTGGCCTGACGATCGCTTCTGGGACGAATTGAAGCGCCGGCTCGACCAGGAGGCGGCCGACAGCCTGATCACGGGCCCCTCGATCGAGAAAAGCATCGCGCCGCTGCGCAGCTTCGTCGCCGAACCGATGCGCTTCGGCAAGATGTTCCTGTGCGGCGACGCCGCCCATATCGTGCCGCCGACCGGCGCCAAGGGATTGAACCTGGCGGCCAGCGACGCGCATTATCTCGCGAGCGCCTTGCGCGAATTCTACGACGAGAAGTCGAACGCCGGGATCGAGGCCTATTCCGCCAAGGCGCTCGCACGGGTCTGGAAGGCCGTGCGCTTCTCCTGGTGGATGACCTCGATGCTGCACAAATTCCCCGACACCGGCACCATCGGCGCGCGCATCCAGCTCGCCGAGCTCGACTACGTCACGCACTCGCAGGCCGCGATGACGTCGCTGTCGGAGAATTATGTGGGGCTGCCGTTTTAGGACGGTGCCATTGGTGCCGTAGGGTGGGCAAAGCGTAGCGTGCCCACCACTTTCTCAATGGTGGAGAGATGGTGGGCACGGCGCGATGCGCCTTTGCCCACCCTACGGGGGCGTACGCTGCCTCCACGTCGTCATTGCGAGCGAAGCGAAGCAATCCAGAGACTCTCCGCGGAAAGATTCTGGATTGCTTCGTCGCTTCGCTCCTCGCAATGACGGGAGTGCTCATTTCAAACACCCGCGCAAATTCCGTTTAAAACTTTGTAGGCGGTGAAACCGTCATCCACATCGCGTTCAATGGCGGCAACCCCACCAGCGACGCGAGAAACCCATGACCTCTACCGACATCCCCGCCGGCTTCGAACCGCTCTTCCGCAAGAGCCCTCTCACCGAACCCTGGGAGCCGCTTTACTCAAGGAACACCGACAAGGCCGTCATCATCGGCCTGCGGTTGGCAAGGCCGCACACCAACGGCCGCGGGCTGATCCATGGCGGCCTCATCACAGCGCTCGCCGACAATGCCATGGGCTACAGCTGCGCGCTTGTCACGAACTGGACCACGTCCTTCGTGACGGTCTCGCTCTCGGTCGATTTCGTCGGCTCCGCCGAGATCGGCCAGTGGTGTTCGATCGAGAGCGACGTGATCAAGACCGGCAAGACGATCTGTTTCGCGCAGTGCCTGATCAAGGCCGATGGCGTTGTGATCGCGCGGGCGAGCGGGACGTTCCGCGTGGTGCCGAAGAAGGGGTAGCCTCTCGTGCCCCGGACGCAGCGCAGCGCGCCGCGTTTGCGGCGTGGTGCGCTGCAGAGCCGGGGCCCTCCCACGCAAACGGAGACCAGCCGCCTTCTGGGTCCCGGCTCTGCGCCGCTCCGCGGCGCGTCCGCGACAGGGGTCTCACCCAAACCGCCACTCCGTCGTCTCCACCACGAGATCGATGAATGCCCGCACCTTGGCCGAGAGCAGGCGCGAGGTCGGGTAGACGATGTGGATCGGCAGCGCCGGCTGCTCGTAGTTCGCCAGCACGATCTTCAGCCGCCCGCGCCGCAAGCCCTCGGCGGCCTGATAAGCCAGCACCCGCGTCACGCCACCGCCGGCCTCGGCATATTGCAGCGCCGCGTCGGCGCTGTTGCTGATGAAGCGGGGCGTGGGCGTCACCTCGATGTCGCGGCCCTCGCGCAGGAAGCGCCATGCGGACCAGGGGCCGAACTGGATGGTCTGATGCTCGGGCAATGCCTCCGGCGTCTTCGGCTCGCCATGGCGCTTCAGATAGCCGGGCGCAGCCACCACGATCCGCCGCATCTCGCCGACCTGGCGCGCCACCAGCGAGGAATCGGCGAGATGGCCGATCCGCACCGCGGCATCGACAGCGTCTTCCACCAAATTGACGATGTGGTCCGACAGCCGCAATTCGCAGGCGACCTCGGGATAGCGCTTGAGATAGGCGGTCATGATCGGCCCGACATGGAGCCGGCCGAAGCCGACCGGCGCCGACACCACCAATCGCCCGCTCGGCCGGTTGCGCTCCTCCCGCGCGGCGCCGTCGGCCTCCTCGACATCGGCGAGGATCCGCCTGGCGCGTTCGAGATAGCGCGTGCCGACATCGGTCAGGGTGACCTGCCGGGTGGTCCGCTGCAACAGCCGCGCGCCGAGATGCTCCTCCAGCGCGGCGATCATCCGCGTCACCGCCGAAGGCGACAGCCGCAGCCTGCGTGCCGCCGGCGCAAAGCCGCGCAGATCGGCCACGGTGACGAAGACGTGCATGGCGTCGAGGCGGTCCATGGCATTATTGCATATATTGCAATGATGAAGTGTCAAGCGGGCTGATTGTTTTAGCCGCCGGAAGGTCCATTTTAGACCCCGAAAGACGCAGAGATGCGCCGGAATTCAGGAGATGCTCCGATGACCGCAACTCACACCTACGCCAGCGACGTGGCCTTCACGCCGGCGGTGAAGGAAATCCAGACCCGAAAGGGATCGCGCGAAGGCTATGCCCATGCCGAGCAGCGCGGCTGGCGCACCGAGGTCGATGAGAACCTCGCGGCGTTCCTGGCCGATGCCGACAGCTTTTATTTCGCCACCGCCTCGGCCGATGGCCAGCCCTACATCCAGCACCGCGGCGGCCCGAAGGGGTTTTTGAAGGTGCTTGATAAGCAGACGCTGGCTTTCACGGACTACGCCGGCAACCGGCAATACATCACGCAGGGCAACCTGTCGGAGAATCCCAAGGCCTACATCTTCGTCATGGATTACGCCCATCGCCGCCGGGTGAAGCTCTGGGGCGAGGCGCGCGTGGTCGAGGACGACGACGCGCTGACGCAGTCGCTGATGCCGAAAGGCTATCGGGCGCGGCCGGAGCAGGTGATCGTCTTCAAGATCGCAGCCTGGGACACCAATTGCCCGCAGCACATTCCGCAGAAATTCGACGCCGCGGATGTCGCGGCGGCGCTGGCGGCGAGGGATGCAAGGATCGCGGAGCTGGAGGCGGAGGTGGCGGCGTTGAAGGGTGAGAAGGTGGCAAGCTAGGCGACGGTCTTCGCCTCTCCCCGCTTGCGGGGAGAGGCCGGAATTCGCGCGTAGCGCGGATTCCGGGTGAGGGGGACTCTCCGCGAATCGATCTGGTCGATATGGCACTTGCTCCGTCCACACCGTCATTGCGAGCGCAGCTCGTCGCGGCCCCGTAAGAACGGGGAGAGGGAGAGGAGAGACCTACAACACGCTCGCGCCCTCGTGCTGGAAGCCGAGATAGCTCGCTGCCACCCGCTCGTTCGCCGCGACGTCGCTGGCCTTGCCGCTCAGCACGAACTCGCCGAGCTCCATCACGTAAGCCCGGTCCGCGATCTTCAGCGCGGCCTGCGCGTTTTGTTCCACGAGCAGCACCGAGACGCCGCTGGCGCGCAGCTCGGTGACGATGCGAAAAATGTCGGCGACGATGATCGGCGCCAGTCCCAGGCTCGGTTCGTCCAGCATCAAGAGCTTCGGCGCGCCCATCAGCGCGCGGCCCATCGCCAGCATCTGCTGCTCGCCGCCGGAGAGCGTGCCGGCGAGCTGCTTGCGCCGCTCCTTCAGCCGCGGGAACAGGGTGTAGACCCGCTCCATCGAGGCCTTCGCCTTGCTCTTCTCGATGCGGAAGGCCCCGAGCTCGAGATTGTCCTCGACATTCATGGTCACGAACAATTCGCGGTGCTCCGGCACGAGGCCGAGCCCCATCGCGACGCGGTCCTCGATGTCGAGCCGGGCGAGGTCGTGGCCTGCAAAGGCGACACGGCCCTTCAGCGGCAAAATGCCCATGATGGCGGACAGCAGCGTGGTCTTGCCGGCGCCGTTGGCGCCGACGATGGTGACGATCTGGTTCTGGCCGACTTCGAGCGAGACCGAGCGCACGGCTTCGACCTTGCCATAGGCGACATGCGCGTCGGTGACGGACAACAGCGCGCTCATGCCGCCACTCCGAGATAGGCCTTGATCACTTCGGGATTGGTCTTGATCGTGGCCGGCGTGCCCTCCGCGATCTTGGTGCCGAAATCGAGCACCACGATGCGGTCGGCGAGGTTCATCACAAAGCCCATGTCGTGCTCGACCAGCAGCACGCTCATGCCGCCGTCGCGCAGCTCGCGCAACAGCGTCGCGAGCCGCTGCTTTTCCATGTGGCGCAGGCCCGCGGCCGGCTCGTCGAGCAGCAGCAGCATCGGATCGACGCACAGCGCGCGCGCGATCTCGACGATGCGCTGCTGGCCCAGCGACAGCGAGCCCGCGAGCTGGTGCATCTGGTCGGCCAGGCCCACCCGCTCGATCTGGCGGGCGGCTTCGGCGAGCAGTTTTGCCTCATCGGCGCGGTCGAGCCGCAGCATCGAGGAGAGCGGACCGGAATGACCGCGCAGATGCGCGCCGATCGCGACGTTCTCCAGCACAGTCATGTCGGGCACCAGCTTCACATGCTGGAAGGTGCGGGAGATGCCGAGCTTGACGATCTCCTGCGGCGGCGCGTTGTCGACCTTCTTGCCGAGCACCGAGATCGAGCCCGAGGTGGCCGACAGCACGCCGGTGATCAGGTTGAACGTCGTGCTCTTGCCGGCGCCGTTCGGCCCGATCAGCGCGACGATCTCGCGAGCCTGGACGTCGAAGGAGACGTTGTTGACGGCAATGACGCCGCCGAACTGCTTTCGCGCCTTGTCGACCTGGAGCAGGACGCTCGCCGGGCCGGCCGCGCGGGTGCGCGCCTCGAGCTTCAGCGAGGTGTCCGGCTTCCGGCCACGGGTGCGCTCGGGCAGGAACGACATCAGCAACGGCCAGACGCCGCCGGGTGCGAGCTGGAGCAGCGCCACCAGCATGATGCCGAACACGATGGTCTCGACCTGGCCGGAGCCCGGCAGGATCAGCGGCAGATAGCTTTGCAGCACCTCTTTCAGGACCACGACGATCGCCGCGCCGAGCACGCCGCCCCAGACATAGCCGGCGCCGCCGACCACCGCGATGAAGAGATATTCGATGCCGGCCTGGGCGCCGAACGGCGTCGGGTTTACCGCGCGCTGGAGGTGGGCGTAGAGCCAGCCGGAGAGGCCGGCGAGCACCGCGGCATGGATGAACACCAAGAGCTTTGCCCGCGGCGTGTGCACGCCGAACGCCTCGGCCGCGACATGGCCGCGCCGCAGCGCGCGGATGGCGCGGCCGGTGCGGGAGTCCAGCAGGTTCATGGTGAGCAGCGCCGAGAGGATCACCGCAACCCAGATCGCGTAATAGATCGAGCCGGGCGAGAGCATCTTGTACGCGCCGATCGACAGCGGCGGGATCGCCGAGATGCCGTCGTTGCGGCCCAAAAACTCGAGCTTGCTGAACAGGTAGAACAGGCCGAGACCCCAGGCCAGCGTACCGAGCGGCAGATAATGGCCGGAGAGGCGGACGGTGACGAGGCCGAGCAGCAC
>NZ_JBFULU010000062.1:0-43993 GCF_054049735.1 Bradyrhizobium sp. P5_C12 | reverse complement strand
AGGTGGAGCTATGGCAGATGGATCGGCCTGTGGCCCGATTCGATTGTCGGTCAGGGACGATGCGCAGGAAGTAAGCCGGATATCGCGGTGTGTGCTTCAAAACCTGAGCGTTTCGATCGGCTTCGCCAGCCTTGGCCGTAGAGTTGCTGATTCGGTCGGGTGTCAATCCCGCCTCGCAAAAATATTCCACTAAACAGAAAATCGGAAATGGCGTAAGTGTCGCCCATCCCGGCTTGACCTTGAGGGGCGATCTTGTGTCGTCACGTGTCGCGAGCCGGGCTTGCGGTGGACGCGGCAGCGTCGGGTGCGAGAGGCGTGGGCAGGGCGGATTGCTCTCCGTGAGCCCAAAACTTCGCGCTGGATGAGCGGCGCTTTCAGGTTCGTCTCGTCTGTAAGTTTCCGGCTCCGTCGACAGGGCTGGAAAAACTGCGGCGAGCAAACGGGCCGTGCGTACGGCAAAACCGTGTGGTCCTGGCCGTCGTTGCTACGGTCAAGCTATTGCGGAGGCGGCAGTCGCGTCAACCGGCGCGGTGCCGGTGAATTTCGCGAGGGCGAGGGAGGCCAGAACGAACTCGGCTCCCGGGAGAGCACGGCATAAGCCGTCCGACCACTGCGCAGGGAAGGCCGAGTGATTGGCTACACCTGTATGCTGCTGTGCGGTTTTTCTGCGTGTGCTTTTCGCGCAGCGGACCGCGGGTGCCAGCCGGCACCCGGCCTTCCCTGCGCCCTCTTGGCTTTGAGAGGGTGGAGCGACGAAGCAAAGCTCGGGCGAAATGAGCCGCGAGAATGCGAAGCTGTGTCTGCGATTGAATATGGATGCGAAACGAAATGCACTCTCGTGCCTCGGACGCAGCGCAGCGCCCTTCAGCGGTGCGCTGCAGAGCCGGGGCCCATCTATCGGCACCGTGGCGTGTCGCTTTCTGGGTCCCGGCTCTGCGCTGCAACGCTTATGCGTTGCAGCTTGTCCGGGACACGCGAGATCAAGGACCGCGCTTCTGCATCTCGCCGTCCACCACCTCCGGCGCCATCGCCGCCCATGCGCTGGACGCGAACTGCCGGCGCCAGGTCACGATCACCACGGCTGCCGTGGTCACGAACAGCAGCCAGGGGCTGACGAACCAGCCGAGATAGCCGAGCGCGAAGAAGAAGGCGCGCTGGCCGCGGTTGAAGTGACGGCCGGCGGATTCGAACAGGCGCGAGGTGCGGATGACGTGGGCCTCAGCTTCCGGCGTGTCGCGCTGGGAGGCCGGCGGCATGCCGCCGAACAGGATCGCGACATAGTTGAACAGGCGGTAGGCCCAGGCGAACTTGAAGAAAGCATAGACGCAGATCAGCACCAGGCCGACGCATTTCAGTTCCCACAGCGCGGGCGAGGTGCTGAAGTCGATCGGCAGCTTGCCCAGAATGGCGATCGCGTCGTTGGTCGCATGCAGCAGCGCCAGCGCGCCGCCGAGTGCGAACAGGCTGGTGGAGGCGAAGAAGGCGGTGCCGTTCTGGAGCGAGGCCATGATCTGCATGTCGACCATGCGCGTCTCGCGGTCGAGCAGGCGGCGCACCCAGACCTCGCGATAGCGGTTCATGCGCGCCGACAGGCTGTCGCGGCCATAGGCCGAGTGCTCCAGCGTCAGGGCATAGACCGTCCATTCGATGATGAAGAAGCCGACGGCGGTGATGTCGACCCAATGCCTGCTCATGTCTCTCTCCTCGCAGGTGCCAACGATTGCCACGCATGCCGAGGCGCGGCAACGATTGATTGGCAGCAGGCGTTGGCGCTAAAAGCAGCCGCATCGAGGAGCTTCGGGAAGGACCGGTGACATGGCTGCGCTCAAACTTGCAATCGGCAACAAGAACTACTCGTCATGGTCGATGCGGCCCTGGCTCGCGCTGCGCGCGAGCGGCATCCCGTTCGAGGAGACCGTCATTCCGCTCTACACCGACAATCCGGCGGACAAGGAGCGGATCCTGAGCTTCAGCCGCGCCGGCAAGGTGCCGGTGCTGGTCGACGGCGACATCACGGTGTGGGATTCGCTCAGCATCATCGAATACATCGCCGAGCGCTATCCCGAGAAGAAGCTGTGGCCCGACGACGTCGCCGCCCGTGCGCATGCCCGTTCGGTGTGCGCCGAGATGCATTCCGGCTTCATGGCCTTGCGCAACGAATGCGGCATGAACCTGCATCGGCCGGTCGGCGCCGTGGCGCTGTCGGCGGACGCCAAAGCCAACGTCGCGCGCGTGCAGGAGATCTGGCGCGAGTGCCGCGCGCGCTATGGCGCCAAGGGGCCGTTCCTGTTCGGCAGCTTCGGCGCAGCCGATGCGATGTATGCGCCGGTCGTGCACCGCTTCCGCACCTATGCGATCGAGGTCGGGCCGGAGGCCAAGGCCTACATGGAGACGATGATGGCGCTGCCGGCATTCCAGCAATGGACCCGCGACGGGATCGCCGAGACGCTTCTCATCGCGAGGTTCGAAGACGTCTAACCCGCGATTGTGATTGGGCGCCGCTTGACGGCATGTCGCGAGGCGGCGCTCAATCGCGACGGAACGCAAGTGAGAGGGCACGGCCATGGGAATTTTGGACTCGCTGGAGAACAATCCCGCCTTCCGCAGCGCGCTTGGTCAGCTCGGCGCCGCGGTGCTGCCGGCCGTGCTGGGCGAGGTGCTCGGCAACAACAATCAGGGCGGCCTCAGCGCGATCGTTGCCAAGCTCCAGCAGGCGGGGTTCGGCGACCAGGTCAAATCCTGGCTCGGCAACGGCCAGAACCTGCCGATCTCGGCCGACCAGCTCCGCGCCGTGCTCGGCAACGACACCGTCCGCCAGCTCGCCGCCCGCTTCAACATCCCGGTCGACCAGCTGGGCCAGATCCTGGCTCAGGAACTGCCCAAGGCCGTGGACCAGGCGAGTCCCGCCGGCCGGTTGCCCGATACCGCCTGAAACGCTCGGGTTCCAGCAGCGTCACCGGCGCGCCGGTTTCCTAGTATCATCCTGAAAATGCTGCCGGATTGGCACGTTCGTCAGGCCTGCATACTGCTAGCCAAAACAGACGGCCGCATGCTATAGAGCGGGCGGGTTTTCGGCCGGCCGTCGCAGTGGGACCCTGGGCACGGCAGGCGCTGTTTGAGTCATGGAGAGGGCGTTGAAGCATAAATTTCCGATCGGCACGCGCGTATTGTTCACGGCCAGCAATGTCGCGCGTCCGGCTGCCACCGGTTCGTATGAGATCATCCGTCTGCTCCCGACGGACGGCGACGATTGCCAGTACCGGATCAAGAGCTCGACTGAAGCCTTCGAACGGGTTGCCAAGGAAAGCCAGCTCGCGCTCTCTTGAAGCGCTGACGGCACCACCCATTGACCTCGCGGACGAATTTGCTCCGCTCGCCGTCAAAAGGCCCGCTTCACCTCGACAAGGTGGGCCGGGGGCAGCTGCCGACTCGCGGTGCTCGCTTTGACCATTCGCTCTTTGCTCGCGTGAGGGGACGTCGCGCATGAACTGGGCATGGGCCACTTCGCTCGACCAAATCTGGCACTCGGCGGCCTTTCCGATGTGGATGACGCTGGCAGCCGCCGGATTCTTCGGACTGATTCTCCTGGTCACGCTGCTGCGCGCCGAGAAGTCGGTCGCCAACGGCGCGCTGACGGTGATCACGCTGCTCGCCATCGTCATCGCGGTGGCTGCCACCATGCGTCTCTACGGACCTGTGGGGCAGGGAGCCCCGATCGAAGCGCGCGCGCAGGTCGCGGGGACTGCGAGCCTGCCGGCGCTGTCCTGCCTCGACGATCTCGCCGGTGACGCCGTGCTTGCAGGTTGCGAGAAGGCGCTGTTCGGCTCGCCCGATGCGGCGGCTGCCGCCGTCTCCTACACCGCAGCGAGGATCGACCGGCTGACCGCGCTCGGCGATGTCGCGACCGCCGAGCAGAGCCTGACGCTGGACGTGAAGGTGCTGCGCAAGGCGCTCGAGCGCGATCGCTACGGCCTCGTGGCGCAGGTGCTGATCGTACGCGACGGCTGCACGCCGTTCGATTGCGCCGCCTTCCGCTCGCTGACCGATCAGCAGCAGGTCGCCGCCAATATGAACGTCCATCTCTACGATACGCTGGTCGCACGTTATGCGCCGAGCTGGAACGCCCCCGCGGCGGCGCCGCCGCCCGCCGGTGCGCTTGCGGCGCTGCCGCCGTCGATGCCGACGGGCAAGCCGACCAATGCGGAGTTCCCGAGCGCCATGTCGACGCCGCCGGTGAGCATCATGAATCCGGAGCCAACGGCGGCGACGCGCCAGGCGCCCGCCGCCAACGCCGCCCCGGCGCCGGCTCCGCGCGCGCCGGCTGCGGCCTCGGCCCAGGCTTTGGCGCCTGCGGCACCGGCCGCCAAGAAGCCGCCGGCTCCGAAGGCTGCACGCGCTCCGGCCGCCGCACCGGTTCCGCTCGCGCCGCCGCCGGCCTCGGCGCCCGCGGCTGCGGATAACGAATAGATCGGCTTTGAAAACCCGCGGCCGGCCCGCTAATGCTTGGGCATGCCACTACATCTGATCAAGCTCGCCGTCGGCTGCGACTCCGTCAAGGAATTGAAGGGGTGGGTCGCCGAACGGATGCAGACGGCCAAGAAGAAGGGCCTGCCGCAACATCACATCCACATCACCCGCATGGTGCCCAAGCGCGACGCCGAGATTCTCTCGGGCGGCTCGCTCTATTGGGTGATCAAGGGTGAGATCGCGGCGCGCGAGAAGATCATCGGCATCGAGCCGTTCCGCGACAAGGACGGCATCGGCCGCTGCCGGATCGTGATGCAGCCCAAGGTGATCTCGGTGTCGCCGCGGCCGATGCGCCCGTTCCAGGGCTGGCGCTATCTCACTGAGGATTCCGTGCCGCCCGATCTCGGCAAGTCCGCCGCTGGCACCATCGCGGCGATGCCGGAGCCGATGCGGCGCGAGCTGCGCGATCTCGGATTGCTCTAAACCGCGACATTGTCGATCAGGCGGGTCGCTCCGAGCTTGGCCGCGACCAGGATCCGCAACGGCCCGTCCTTGCGCGAGGCGACCGGCGCCAGCGTCTCGGCGTGGCGGACCTCGAAATAGTCGAGGGCAAAGCCGGCCGCCTTGATCATCTCGGCGCCGCGCGCCATCGCGGACGCGATCGCCTCGCCGGCGCGGATCCGCCCGGCGCTCTCCTTCATGGCGCGGTAGAGCGTGGTCGCGGTCTGCCGCTCCTCCGGCGACAGGTAGACGTTGCGCGAGGACATCGCGAGCCCGTCGCGTTCGCGCACGGTGCGGGAGCCGATCACCTTGACCCCGAGGTCGAGATCCCCGGCCATCTGCGTCACCACGCGCAATTGCTGAAAGTCCTTCTCGCCGAAGATCGCGACATCCGGCCGGCACTGCGTGAACAGCTTGCCGACGACGGTGGCGACGCCGCCGAAGAAGTGCGGGCGGAAGCGGTCTTCGAGGCCGGCCAGCGCCGGGCCCTCCGGCACGATGCGGGTGGCAAAGCCCTCCGGATACATGGCCCCGACGCCGGGGTGCCAGACGATGTCGACGTCTTCGGCCGCGAGCTTGGCGATGTCGGCCTTCCAGGTTCGCGGGTAAGCGCCGAAATCCTCGGTCGGGGCGAACTGAGTCGGGTTCACGAAGATCGAGACCACGACGCGGCTCGCGCGCCGCTTGGCGAGGCGCACCAGCGACACATGCCCGTCATGGAGTGCCCCCATGGTCGGCACCAGCGCGACGGTGGCTTTTCGCTTGCGAAGATTGTCGACGGCGCGCCGCAGGGCGGGGACCGTGCGGGCGATCAAGGGGCTTCGTGGCATCAGCACTCAACGAGGTTGGGGATGGAGGCGGGCGCGTCCCGGCGCCCGAGCGGGCTAACCTTAACAAGCGGCGGTCGTGGACGCCATGCATCCAGATGCGGCACAGCATTCCCTGCGAAGCCGCGCGGGATATCCCGACATTGTGGGCTGGTTCACAGACGCGCGGCGGCGGTGCAATTCACGATGACGAACGACGCAGTGTGATTTCGCTATCCTGTCACGCATTTCACTTGACCGCAGACGCGGCCAACTCGAAGATATTGCTTAGGGGTGTTGAGGATCACCATGCTTGTGCAGGCTAGCCACGGCCAATCCGGCTCGGCGCACGTTGTCGTGCTCGGCAACGAGAAGGGCGGCTCCGGCAAATCGACCACGGCCTTGCACATCGCGGTTGCACTCCTCAAGGCCGGTCAGCGCGTTGCCACCATCGACCTCGACTGCCGTCAGCAGAGCTTCACCCACTACATCGACAACCGTGCCGCCTGGGCCCGCCGCACCAAGCTCGATCTCGAGCTGCCGGTGCATCGCTGCATCAAGCTCGGCGAGACCATGCAGATCGCCGAGAACGAGAATTCCGAGTTTCAGCAGTTCATGGAGGCGGTCTCGGCGGTCGAGAGCAGTTTCGACTTCATCGTCATCGATACGCCCGGCACCGATAGCTACCTGATGCGGCTCGCCCATTCGATGGCCGACACGCTGGTCACGCCGATCAACGACAGCTTTCTCGATTTCGACGTGCTCGGCACCGTCGACCCCGCCAACTATGCGGTGACGGGCGAGAGCCACTACGCCGAGATGGTGCGCGACACCCGCCGCAAGCGCCGTCAGCTCGACGGCTCGACCACGGACTGGATCGTCGTGCGCAACCGCCTGTCCATGCTCGGCTCCCGCAACAAGCAGCTCGTCGCCGACGGCCTGAAGGATTTGTCGCTGCGGCTCGGCTTCCGCTATGTCGACGGCTTCGCCGAGCGCGTCGTCTATCGCGAGTTCTTTCCGCGCGGCCTGACCGCCCTCGACGAGATCGACGAGGCCACGCTCGGCATGCGGCCCAATCTCGGCCATCTCACTGCGCGGGAAGAGGTGACGGGCCTGCTCCGCCAGCTCAAGCTGCCGCTGGACGAGCGCGGCCGCCGCCGCGCGGCCAATCGGGCCGAGTGGTTCAACCAGGTCGACAAGCCGCTTGAGGTCCACGACATCCTCGGCGCCTGACGCGGCGGTATGCCGCTACTTCCAGGCGGTCAAAGTCGTCGTCGCCGGCCGGAACCGAGGCCGCGCTCAGCCGTTTTCACCCTATGTTTACCGCGAAATTGAACCAGATCACGACGGGTTGCGTCCGATGGTGGCCTGCACCCTGACGTAGCCGTATGAGAGGAGGATGCCCAAGAAACGAGTGCGGCGCACAATGAAAGGGCTGCCAGTTCACAATATTTGGCCTTCCTGTCACGCGGCTGTGACATATATTAGGGAATAGGCGCAGCGGGGTCGTAGAGCCCCGAAGAACACGATTTTCAACAGGGATCAGGCCGCAAGAGCCTGAAGGCTGAGGACGAAAATGAAGCGTGGAATTGCCGTTCTGGTTTCAGTTGGTGCCCTCTGCGGCGTCGCCTATTTCACGGCGAGCAAGTGGGCGATCAGGCACGAGACCATCACCTTCTACGACGCCTCGCGCGACAACCGTCCCGTGCCTGTCGACATCGCGATCCGTCGCGACAAGGAAATGCAGGCCAATGCCGGCATGATCACGATGCCGGTCGCCGTGATCAATCACGGCAACACCGTCAAGAACACCGAGTACGGCTTCCTCGCCAACATTTTCGCTGCGCGCGGCTATCTCGTCGTCAGCCCGCAGCATGATCTGCCGACCGATCCTCCGATGGTGACCAAGCCCGGCGAGCTCTATGTCGGCCGGCTGCCGCAGATCCTGCGCGGCGTCGCCAACATCCATCTGGCGATGCAGGAGATGAAGAAGGTTCAGCCCAACGCCGACTACGAGAAGGTGACGATGGTCGGTCACTCCATGGGCGGCGACATCACGATGTACTTCGCCAAGCAGTATCCGGACGAGGTCAAGAAGGTCGTCACGCTGGATAACCTCCGCGTCCCCTTCGTCACCGCCGGCAAGTTCAAGATCCTGTCGTTCCGTTCCAAGGACCCGCAATTCAAGACCGATCCGGGTGTGATCCCCACGGACGAGGAGTGCGAGAAGGCCGGAATTCAGGTCGTGAAGACGGACTTCCAGCATAACGACATGCGTGACACCGGTCCGGACGATGCGAAGAACTCGATCCAGGGAATGCTGGACAGGTTCCTGAGCGCGACTGACAGCGACGTGTCGCCGGTCGACACCGGCTCGTCCGCGCCCAAGATTCTCGAGCCCGGGCCGGTCGCGCTGATGGCGCCTGCCAAGAGCTGATGCTTCCCAAGAGCTGACGCTTCACTCATCGTCAGCAATAGATCGTCAAAGCCTCCGCCGGCGCCCGCCTGCGGAGGCTTTGCTCATTGACCAGGCAGTGCGCGCAAACCACATTAGCCGTTCACGCAGGGTGCGAGCAGGATGTCGGGCGAACCTATCAAACCGCGTGGCCGCGATGCCGTCTCGCAGACAGGCGGCGCGCTGCCACAGGCCAAGACCTCGACCTCGGAGGATATCGCGGCCTTCGTCGCCAAGGCCCGCGCGCTGTCACCGCATGCGCCCGGCGCGAACGGGCGGTTGATCTTCGCGCTGGACGCAACGATGAGCCGGCAGCCGACCTGGGACATGGCCTGCGCGCTCCAGGCGGACATGTTCCGCGAGGCGGCGGCAATCGGCAGTCTCGACATCCGGCTGGTCTACTACCGCGGGTTCAACGAGTGCCGCGCCACAGGCTGGATCTCCGACAGCGCCAAGCTCGCGACGCTGATGGGCAAGATCGACTGCCGCGGGGGCGACACCCAGATCGGCAAGGTGCTGAGCGAGGCGCGGCGCGAGGCGGTCGATTCGGGCGTGCGCGCCGTGGTCTTCGTCGGCGACGCCATGGAGGAAAAGGTCGACGAGCTCTGCGCCAAGGCCGGCGAGCTCGGCATGCTCAAGGTGCCCGTGTTCCTGTTTCAGGAAGGCCATGACGACGTCGCCGAGCACGCGTTTCGCGAGATCGCGCGCCTGACCGGCGGTGCCTGGTGCCGGTTCGATCCTGGCGCTGCGGCCCAATTGCGCGACCTCCTGCGCGCGGCTGCGGCCTATGCGGCCGGCGGCCGCGAGGCGCTGCTGAAATTGGCGAGGACGACGCGCGGCGCGGCGAAGCTGATCGACCAGATCAAGTGAGGCGGATTCGCCCGGCGGGATACGGCGGCATGCTTTTTGGGCGCGAGGCGACTATATACGGGCCATGACTCTGCTTGCCGGCGCCGTCGCCGTTATCACGCTCTATCTGCTGCTCCAGATGTTCCGCTCCGCCAATCCGGCGGTGCTGGCGCGCACCATCAAGTTCGGTGGCGGCGTGGTGGCGCTGGCGGTCGCGGCGTTCACGGGGTTGCGGGGCGAGCTGGCGGTGGCAATCCCGCTCGGGATATTCGGCGCCGGCCTGCTCGGCTGGACACCGCTGACAAACTCCGGCTTCGGCAATATCGGCGGGCTGTTCGGCGGCGGCGCGGCGCGCTCGTCCGGGCAGGTCTCGCGCGTGCGCTCGCAATTCCTCGACATGCGGCTCGACCACGATTCTGGCCAGCTCGCGGGCCAGATCGTCGCCGGGCCTCACGCCGGGCGCAATCTCGACGAGTTCGATCTCGCCGGGCTGCTGGCGATGGTCCCGACGTTCGACGCCGAGAGCGTGGCCTTACTTGAAAGCTATCTGGACCGCCGGTTTCCCGCTTGGCGTCAGAACGCGCAGGGCGACGCGGCAGGGGGGCAGCGCCGCACGGTGGCGAGCGGCAAAATGACGGCGGAGGAAGCCTATCAGATCCTTGGCTTGCAGCCGGGGGCGGGGCGCGACGACATCAGCCGGGCCCACAAATCCTTGATGAAGAAACTGCATCCCGACCAGGGGGGCTCGACGTACCTCGCTGCCCGGGTAAACGAGGCCAAGGATACTCTGCTTCGCACGCATAACGGCTAACTCCGGCACCACGCTACAAACGCTCGTACCGCGTGACCTCCGCTTGCTCTGTCTGCCGTCGCCCCGATGCCCGCCGTTGCCGGCGTGGTCGATCCATTGCGTAAAGTTTTAACCGTAAATCCTTGACGAGAGGTTGTTGCCGAACTGACTTTGCGTCGCGGCGTCCCGAAAACAAAAATGCCCGCGAGGGGCGGGCATTTTCGTCGGAACGGTGGATGAGATCAGTTGCGGACGGTGATGCAGGAGATGTCGGCGCGCTTGAGGGCGCGGCAGACCGCTTCGGCCTGGTCCCGCTCGAGCCCGGCGAAGCGGGCGCGGTAGAGCTTGCGATTGTCCTTGGCGAGGACCGGCTCGGTGAACGGATCGGCCTTGCTAAGCAGGCCGCGGGCTGAGCTGCGCGCGGCGTCGATGCGCTGCTGGGCTTCGCTCTCGCTCTCGAGCGCGCCGACCTGGACGATCCAGCCGCTGTGGGTGACGACCGGCCGGGTGGTGGCGCTCATCTGGATCGGCTGTGGCGCCGGATCGGCGGAGGCGAGCTTCGGAGCCGCCGGGGCGGGAGCGGCGGCGGTTGTGACCGGCAGCACGCCGAGGACGCCGTTGCCGGTGCCGAAGCCCGCCGGCTGCCGCGGCAGCTCGGTGCGGGCGATCTCGGCCTTCGGCGCTTCCGGTTGGCTCATGGCCTCGGGCTTGTTGATGAGGTCTGCCCGCGCGACGACGGCGCCGGACGTTTCGGCGACATCGGAGCGGGACTGAACGGTACTGGTGACCTGCGGAGGGGTCTGCGTCGGGGCGGCCGAGGCAACCTTCACGGTGCCGGCCTTGACCTGAACCGTCTTGACCCGGACCGGCTTCATCGGCTCGGACGAGCCCGGGATGATGGAGAGCGGCTGGCTCGAGATGACGCCGCTGGTGAGCGGGGCGGGCTCGATCTTGGCTTCGGCCGGCCGGGCGTCGGCCCTGGCCTCAGGCTTGGCCTGCGCCGGCGGCATCGCGGCGGTCGCAGCCGCAAGCGCCGACAGGCGCGAGGCGGGACGCGGCGCGGTTGTTTCCGGAGCAGGGGCAGCGGCGGCCTGGACCTGCGGAGCAGGGCGGGCCGGGGTATCCGATGCATCGGCGACGTCGGTGCTGGCGTCGGAGCCGCTGCGCTCGGTGATCGCGGCGACCGTGCGGGTCGATGCGCCCTTCTCGAGATTCTCCGCGAGCAGGTTGCGCATGATGGCGTCGCGCGAGCCGCCGCTGCGGCCGCCCAGCACCACGCCGATCAGATGGCGGTTGCCGCGGCGCATCGAGGTTACGAGGTTGAAGCCGGAGGCGCGGGTGTAGCCGGTCTTGATGCCGTCGACGCCCTCGACATTGCCGAGCAGGTGATTGTGATTCCGGATCGACTGTCCGCGCCAGTTGAACGTCGAGGTCGCGAAATAGCGGTAGTAGCGCGGGAAGCGCTCCTGGATGGCGCGCCCGAGCGTGGCCTGGTCTCGCGCGGTCGTGACCTGCTCGTCGTTGGGAAGGCCGTTGGCATTGCGGTAGACCGTCCTGGACATGCCGAGCGAGCGCGCCTTGCGCGTCATCATCTGGGCGAAGTCATCCTCGTCGCCGGCGATCGCTTCCGCGATCACCACGGCGGCGTCGTTGGCGGAGCGGGTGACGAGACCCTTGATCGCGTCCTCGACGCGAATGGTCTGGCCGGCACGCAGATTCAGCTTGGTCGGATCCTGATCGGCGGCGTGCTGCGACACCGGCATCTCGGTGTCGAGCTTCATCTTGCCGGACTCGAGACGCTCGAACAGCAGATAGAGCGTCATGATCTTGGTGAGCGAGGCGGGATGGCGGATCCCGTCGGGGCTGTTCGACTGAAGCACCGCACCGGAATTGCCGTCGACGATGATGGACGCGAATTTCGGGCTGGAGCTCTCGGACACATCGCGCTGCACCCGGTGGTGCGCGTAATGACGCCGGTGGCGCCGCGCCTCCGCAGCATCGGTGGTGAAGATGACTGCGGTGGTGATCGTAAGAAGCCCGAAAACCCCAACCCGCGCCAAGCGCGAGGAAGACAAGTTTTTACGAAGCATGAAACCCCGTCCCCGTTTCTGACTTGATCACCGGCCCGTGAGGCGAAATTGTGCCCTGCGGACCCGGGATCATTACCTGCCCAGGCTGTCCCTCCGCCGGTGCTCGCCGCGGGGGACGTTGAACCTGAGCCGCTATTCTGGCTAAGGTGATGTTCTCAAACGGCTTTTGACCGCCTGCGATAGGTGAACACGTCCAGGGAATCAGGGTAGGGGGCCGCGGTTTCCAAAAGCTTAAGGAACCCTTGCGGGAAACTCCGGGAATCGTCGCAACTTGCACCTTCTTTTTGTGCGTCGCACAAAATTCTTGACTTTTTTGTGCGTTGCACTAATTATGGGCAGTGTCAGGGAGCCGGGGCTTCCCGACGAAAGCCAGGGAAAAAGGATTCCGAGATGTTCAAGGTTGAAGACTTTCAGAGCTACGGCAAAGAGCAGTTCGAGCAGTGCGTTGCTTCCGCGACCTCGGTGCAGCACGGCCTCCAGGCGATCGCCAGCGCCTATGGCGACTACACCAAGAAGTCGTTCGAAGACACCAAGTCCTTCGTCGAGAAGCTTTCCGGCGTGAAGTCGCTGGACAAGGCGATGGAAGCGCAGACCGATTTCGCCCGCTCGGCCTACGAGACCTTCGTTGCGGAATCGCAGAAGATCGCCGGCCTCTACAGCGATCTCGCCAAGCAGGCCTTCAAGCCGGTCGAGACCATCGTGTCGAAGTTCACCCCGGCCGCCCACTAACCCTGCGGACTCCTGGAATCAAAAAGCCCGGCTGAACCAGCCGGGCTTTTTTTCGTTTGCGACCGAGCAATCCGTCGCCGCGCCACGCGCAATTTCGACGACAAGATGCCGTGTCCTCGCGCGCCGAGCAGGGTCGCCGACGTCACCGGATAAAACTTGCCGGTGCCCCTCGCACAATATTGCAGCACCGCTCGAGATGAGCGCCAGGTCAATCGGACCGTAGAACACCGGAGGCACCCCGCGAGACCGTCGCGGCCAAGGGCGGGTTCCTGGTCAATACGTTCTAAACCGTCGGGATCGAATTTTTTGTCAAATCGGTTCGGATTGACTAACCTCGGCGAGGATCGCCCGGACCGGGAATCGGGACCGCCGTGGCCGCATCGGTCGAGCTTTGCACGCTTGCGGGGAGCCGGGGGCGGGCCCATATTCGGTGAAGCCGATGCGGCTTTGGACCGGACCGGTTGGAAGCGGCGATCCAATAAGGCGGCGCGCCTGCGCGAAGCTCCGAAGCGGGGCTGCGCGGTGGACCGTCATACGCTTCCGTGGGGAATTGAACGCCTGAGCCATGCTGCAATTGTCTTCCAGACTCGACCTGTCCGCGGCGGCCGCCGCCCACGCTCCTCGGATGAGCAATGACGAGAACCGTTCCGGCGGCCCCTCCGCTCCGAACACGTCCGTCATCACCAAGGTCAAGCCGAAGACCAAGCGGCCGAACCTGTATCGCGTGCTGATCCTGAACGACGATTATACGCCGATGGAATTCGTCGTTCATGTGCTGGAGAAGTTCTTCCAGAAGGACGTCGAGGCTGCGACCAAGATCATGCTGCACGTCCATCATCACGGCATCGGGGAGTGCGGCGTGTTCACCTACGAGATTGCCGAGACCAAGGTGACGCAGGTGATGGATTTCGCCCGCAAGCACCAGCATCCGCTGCAATGCGTGATGGAAAAGAAGTAGGCCTCGTCAAGGCGCGTTCGAAGCCGGCTCCTGTGCATGTCGCAGTGTGATTGTCGCGTGACGTCTGCGCGATGCGCGCCGGACCGGGAAACCTGCGAAAATCAGCATCGGCGCCGACCCCGCCCAAATCGGAACGGGTTTTGCATTGAAAATGCCGCAGGTGTGTAGCCGCCGAGTCGCGGAACCGGTCTTTCGCCGCGATCTTGTATAACTATATGTGACAAAGGTTGTTGTTGCCTGACCGGGCGATGGCGATCATGATGGTGGGGGCCATAGAGGACGCGAATGCCGACTTTTTCTCAAAGCCTTGAACAATCCCTGCATCGTGCGCTGGCGATCGCAAACGAGCGTCATCACCAATACGCGACGCTCGAGCATCTCTTGCTCTCCTTGATCGACGACTCCGATGCAGCCGCGGTCATGCGCGCCTGTAGCGTCGATCTCGACAAGCTCCGCACGAGCCTCGTCAATTATCTTGAGACCGAATTCGAGAATCTGGTGACGGACGGCGCCGACGACGCCAAGCCGACCGCCGGTTTCCAGCGCGTGATTCAGCGCGCGGTGATCCACGTGCAGTCCTCCGGTCGCGAAGAGGTGACCGGCGCCAACGTGTTGATCGCGATCTTCGCCGAGCGCGAAAGCCATGCCGCCTATTTCCTGCAAGAGCAGGACATGACGCGCTACGACGCGGTCAACTACATCAGCCACGGCATCGCCAAGCGGCCGGGTGTCTCCGAGGCGCGCCCGGTGCGCGGCGTCGACGAGGAGACCGAGACCAAGGGCAACGAGGACGCCAAGAAGAAGGGCGAGGCACTCGAGACCTATTGCGTCAACCTCAACAAGAAGGCGCGTGACGGCAAGATCGATCCGGTGATCGGACGCAATTCCGAGATCAACCGCGCGATCCAGGTGCTGTGCCGCCGGCAGAAGAACAATCCGCTGTTCGTGGGCGAGGCCGGTGTCGGCAAGACCGCGATCGCGGAGGGCCTCGCCAAGCGCATCGTCGACAGCGAGGTGCCGGAAGTTCTCGCGGCTGCCACCGTATTCTCGCTCGACATGGGCACGCTGCTCGCGGGCACGCGTTATCGCGGCGACTTCGAGGAGCGCCTGAAGCAGGTGCTGAAGGAGCTCGAGGCGCATCCCAACGCCATCCTGTTCATCGACGAGATCCACACCGTGATCGGTGCGGGCGCGACGTCGGGCGGGGCGATGGACGCCTCGAACCTGCTCAAGCCGGCGCTCGCCTCGGGCACCATTCGGTGCATGGGCTCGACGACCTACAAGGAGTACCGCCAGCACTTCGAGAAGGACCGCGCGCTGGTGCGGCGCTTCCAGAAGATCGACATCAACGAGCCCACGGTCGAGGACGCGATCGCGATCCTCAAGGGTCTCAAGCCGTACTTCGAGGACTACCATCGGCTGAAGTACACCAATGAGGCGATCGAGGCCGCGGTGCAGCTCTCCTCGCGCTACATCCACGACCGCAAGCTGCCGGACAAGGCGATCGACGTGATCGACGAATCCGGCGCGGCGCAGATGCTGGTCGCCGAGAACAAGCGCAAGAAGACCATCGGCATCAAGGAGATCGAGACCACGATCGCCTCGATGGCGCGGATCCCGCCGAAGAGCGTGTCGAAGGACGATGCCGAGGTGCTGAAGCATCTCGAGCAGACCCTGAAGCGCACGGTGTTCGGTCAGGACAAGGCGATCGAGTCGCTTGCGGCATCGATCAAGCTGGCGCGTGCCGGCCTGCGCGAGCCAGAGAAGCCGATCGGCTGCTATTTGTTCTCGGGCCCCACCGGCGTCGGCAAGACCGAGGTCGCAAAGCAACTGGCGGCGTCGCTCGGCGTCGAGCTGCTGCGCTTCGACATGTCCGAATACATGGAGCGGCACACGGTGTCGCGCCTGATCGGCGCGCCTCCCGGCTATGTCGGCTTCGACCAGGGCGGCCTGCTCACCGACGGCGTCGATCAGCATCCGCATTGCGTGGTTCTGCTCGACGAGATCGAGAAGGCGCATCCCGATCTCTACAACGTGCTGCTCCAGATCATGGATCACGGCCGGCTCACCGACCATAACGGCAAGCAGGTCAACTTCCGCAACGTGATCCTGATCATGACGACGAATGCGGGCGCGGCGGATCTCGCCAAGCAGGCGTTCGGCTTCACCCGCTCGAAGCGGGAAGGCGACGACCACGAGGCGATCAACCGGCAGTTCGCGCCGGAATTCCGCAACCGCCTCGACGCCATCGTTTCGTTCGGCCATCTCAGCGTCGAGGTGATCGGCACGGTGGTGGAGAAGTTCGTGCTCCAGCTCGAGGCTCAGCTTGGCGACCGCGACGTCACCATCGAGCTGTCCGAGCCCGCCAAGGCCTGGCTGGTCCAGCACGGCTATGACGAGCAGATGGGCGCGCGGCCGATGGCCCGCGTGATCCAGGAGCACATCAAGAAGCCGCTGGCCGACGAGGTGCTGTTCGGCAAGCTCAAGAGTGGTGGCCATGTCCGCGTCGTCCTGGTCAAGGACGAAGCCGACGAGACCAAGGACAAGATCGGCTTCGAATTCGTCGAGGGGCCGGTCACGCCGAAGCAGGAAAAGCTGCCCGGCACCCGCAAGCGCCCGCCGGGCAAGCCCAAGCCGGGCGGCCCCGGCGGCTCGAAGGGGCCGACCTCCAAGGGCCCGCTGGTCAAGGCTTGATCGCGAGCGTCACAAATCGAAAAGGCCGGCTGAAAAGCCGGCCTTTTTGTTTGTCTGGCCGCCGCCGCATATCGGGATGCAGTGGATGTCTACGTGCCGGCCTCAGGCGGAGCCGGTGTCCGCGGTTTCTTCGGAGCGGCGGGAGCAGCGGGCCGCGCGCGGATCGAGGGCTGCATCGTCACGATGACCGGGTTCGGTTTGTGATCGGTCGCAGCACCCGTCACAGCGTCCACGCCCATGCCGACCACGCCACCGGCGAGGAGATTGCCGGCGAAACCGGCAGCGCCGGTGCCCGATACCTCCTTGGTCAGCTGCACCGTCTGCGACTCATAGCCTTCCTTCTGGAAGGTGACCGTGATGTCGGCACTGCGCTTGGCGACGATGGCGCATGGCGTGGTGCAGGTGGTGGGCACTTCGAGCCCAGTGACCACGGCTTCAACGCCTGAAGGTGTCGATGAGATGCTGATATTCTCGGTCGTGCCGCGCGTGACGGACGCGCAGCCGCCCAGCATGACGCTGAGCGCCACAATTCCAAATGATCGCATGAAATGCCCCTTGTCCCGGTTGCAGTGAAGCGCAACCAGAGCGGGAGGGCAATACGTCATTGGTCCAGATAGTTAAGCCACGCACCGGTTGTGTGGAGGAGGGGCGCGAACCTGCGCGTGGGCCGGTCCTATTCGCCGCGCAGACGCTGGTCGTCCTGGACGCGGACGTGCTCGGCGCCGCGCGCGCCCGCTGGCGACAGCCGCAGCATGCTCAGCGCCGCGCCACAGAGCGCGAAACCGACGCCGGCGAGCAGCGCGATCCGGGTTCCGTCGGCTGGATAGAGGCCGAGGAACAGCGCCACCAGCGCCGCGCCCGTGGTCTGGCCGAGCAGCCGCGCCGTGCCCAGCATGCCGCTGGCGCCGCCGGCGCGCTCGCGCGGGGCGGCCGCGATCATGGTGCGGTTGTTGGGCGTCTGGAACAGGCCGAAGCCGGCGCCGGCCAGCGCCATCCGCCACACCACGTCGAGCGGCGTGGGGGCCGCGGGCAGGAAGGCGAGCGCGCCGAGGCCACAGGCAAACAGCGTGAGGCCGATGCCGCCGAGCAGGCCGGCCGGATAGTGCTCGACCAGCCGGCCGGCGAGGGGCGCTGCGAAGGCCACTGCGATCGGCCATGGCGTGATCAGCAGGCCCATATGCACGGCCGAATAGCCGAAGCGGCTCTGGAGGTAGAAGGGGATCGCGACGAAGGCCAGCATCTGCCCGCAGAACGAGGCGATCGAGGTCGCAATCGACAGCGCGAAGACGGGGATGCGCAGGAGGTCGATCGGCAGCAGCGGCGATGTCATGTGGGTCTCGCGATAGACCAGCAGCACGCCCGCGACGATGGCGATGCCGAACTGGACGAGGCAGGTCACGAGCGCCTCGCCATGGCCGACGCTGTCGATCGCGGCGATGCCGACGCCGAACGTGATCGCGGAGAGCCCCGCGCTTTGCCAGTCGAAAGAACGGCTCGCGGGCGTGGTGTGCGGCAGGCTGCGCAGGCCCATCACCAGCGTCACCGCGCCGAGCGGCACGTTGATGGCGAACAGCCAGGGCCAGCTTCCGACCGCGAGGATGCCGGCTGCGAGCGTCGGCCCCACCGCGGCCGAGAAGGCCACGACGAGCGCGTTGATCCCGATGCCGCGGCCGAGCTGGCTGCGCGGATAGGTGAAGCGCACCAGCGCTGCGTTGACGCTCATGATGCCGGCTGCGCCGAACCCTTGCATGATGCGCGCGATCGTCAGCAGCGGCAGCGTATGCGCCAGCGCGCAGAATGCGGACGCCAGCGTGAACAGCACGAGCCCGACCAGATAGACGCGGCGATAGCCGACGATCTCGCCGAGCGAAGCCAGCGGCAGCAGCGAGATCGTGATCGCGAGCTGATAGCCGTTGACGATCCAGATCGAGAAGGCTGGGCTCGCATCGAGGTCGGCCGCGATCGTCGGCAGCGCCACGTTGGCGATGGCGCTGTCGACCACGGCCATGATGATGCCGAGCGCAATGGTCAGGATCGCCTGGTTGCGCTGGGGCTGTGGCAGGCCGTCGGCATGCTCGATGGGGACAGGCGACATGGTGGATGCGCGCTTGATTCGAGCCGTGGTTCATCTCCGGATTAGGAAATTGCAGGATTGACCGCAACCCGGCAGGACACGGACGGTTCCTCCCGGAAGCCGGCCGACCGGCGCCGCAGGCCCTGGGCGGGGCCGTTTCCGCAACGCTCACCAGCGCGCTGTCGATTTTCCGAAGACATAGAGTGCGGCGAGCCCGAGCGTCACCGCCGTCGAAAAGATCAGGACGGCGCGATCCCGATCGACCCGCGTCCGCCTGGCGCGGTTGAGACTGAGGACCGTGAACAGGGCCTTCATGGCAAATCGGCGCATCGGAGCCTCGCGAAGCCGACACGATGCCACGGCGGACGCCGGCCGGCTTGATGCAGCTCAAGGCCGAACGTTCGAGACGAGCTGCCCTACACCGGTGGCGGATTGCGGTCGGTGAAGGTCGTGCGCTGATGCCAATAGGGATAGGGCAGCGTCACCTTGCTTGCCGCATCGAGCTTGGCGATCTGGTCCTTGGTCAGCGACCAGCCGACCGCACCGAGATTTTCGCGCAACTGCGTCTCGTTGCGCGCGCCGATGATCAGCGTCGAGACGGTCGGAYGCTGCAGCAACCAGTTCAGCGCAATCTGCGACACGCTCTTGCCTGTCTCCTTTGCGACCTCGTCTATCGCGTCCACGACGCGATAGACGTGCTCGTCCGGCACCGGCGGCCCGAAATCGGCGGTCTTCGGCAGGCGGCTCACTTCGGGCTTCGGTTGACCGCGGCGGATTTTTCCGGTGAGACGTCCCCATCCGAGCGGCGACCAGACCACCGCGCCGAGCCCCTGGTCGAGACCGAGCGGCATCAGCTCCCATTCGTAGTCGCGCCCGATCAACGAATAATAGGTCTGATTGGCCACGTAGCGCGGGAAGCCGTGCTTGTCGGCCGTTGCGAGCGACTTCATCAGGTGCCAGCCCGAAAAGTTCGAAACGCCGACATAGCGGATCTTGCCGGCGCGCACGAGCACATCGAGGGTGCTGAGCACTTCCTCAGGAGGAGTGAAGGCGTCGAAGCCGTGAAGCTGGAACAGGTCGATGTAATCGGTGCCGAGCCGGCTCAGCGAGGCATCGATCGCCGTGAGCAGATGCTGCCGTGACGAGCCGATGTCGTTGGGGCCATCGCCGAAGCGGAACGTTGCCTTGGTCGAGACCAGGACCTTGTCACGGCGGCCCTTGATGGCCTCGCCGAGAACGCGCTCGGACTCACCGAGCGAATAGACGTCCGCGGTGTCGAACATCGACACGCCAGCCTCGAGGCAGATATCGAGAAGGCGGCGCGCTTCGGTCGCGTCCGTCGTGCCCCAGGCGGCGAGGCGGCCGACGCCGCCGAAGGTGCCGGTTCCAAGGCTCAAAGCGGGCACCATGAGGCCTGACCGGCCCAAGCGTCGGTATTCCATCGATATGCTCCTCGACTGGCCGCTGATTGATCCGTGCGGTCTTGGGAGCGATGGTAATGCAAGCCGGCGCTGCGTCCTACTCCGCGCTCACATACCGGCCTTGCTTGGGAACGGCCTAGTCGTGCAAGCGCATGTCATCGAATGCCGCATCGGCAACGCGCGGGCCGAGTGTCTTGGCTGGAGGCTGAGCATCGCCCCGTATGACAGGCGAGGGAAGGCAGACGGGTTGGTCATGCGGCTGTCGCGGCAGGAGCGTCAGGCCCCAGCCGACCAGGACCAACACCGCGAGCCGGAGAGTGATCACACTCAGCAACAGCTCCGATCCGCTTATCGTGGCGTGAGTCCTCATACGTGCCAGCCTGATGCAGGCCGCAGGGCCTGACAATCTGGAATTGGCGAGCATTGCCTTCGCTCAGGGCGAAGGCTCGAGGTGATGGCTAACTGGGAATGGGCCTCAATGCCGCAACTGGCTCTGCCGGAAGTCGCGCGGCGACATCCCGAAATGCTCACGGAAGACGCGGCCGAAATGCGAGAGGTCGTTGAAGCCCCAGGCGAAAGCGATCTCGCTGACATGGCGGTGGGCGAGCACGGGCGAGGCGAGGTCGCGCCTGCATTGGGCGAGGCGCTCGGCGAGGACATAACGCTGGAATGATGTGTCCTCGTCGGCGAGAAGATCATTGACGTAGCGCGGCGAGATGCCGAGCGCGGCGGCGGTCTCCGACAGAGAGAGCTCGGGGTCGGAGAGGCGCGCGCGGATATGCGCTTTCAGCCGGTACAGCAGGGCGGAGCGATGGGTCGAGGACGGCAGCGAGGTCTTGCCGAGCCGCTCGCTCAGCGCCATCGCCAGGAGATCGACGGCCTGTTCTGACAGTGCGGCGGCGTTGTCCGGGGCGAGTTGGTCCGCGCTCTGGCAGAGCTTGACGATGAAATCATAGGCGAGCCGTTCCAGCGGCACGCCGGCGCCGAATGACAACGCAGTGAGGGCTTCGGTGCGGCCGAGCCGCCGCTGCAGCATCTCGCGTGGCACCTTGAAGATGGTCTGCGTGAAAGCATCGTTGAACTTCAGTTCGTAGGGACGCGTGGTGTCGTAGAGCGCGAACTCGCCGGGATGGATCACGGTCTCGCGGCCGTCCTGCACGACACCGCCGTTGCCGCGATTGCCAAGCGCGACGAGCACGAAGTCCTGGTCCGAGCGCGCAATGCGCGAGGGCGTGCGGAAGACATGCTGGCGATCCGAGCAGACCTCGGAGCACACCGCTTTGCCAAGCGCGGCCTGGGTCACCGAGCCGCGAAAGGCGCTGCCGAGGTCCGATTTGCAGTCGAGCCCGACGAAGACGTCGCAGACGATGTCCTGCCACAGCGCGAGACGCCGGTGCCCGGGGCTGCCGTCCGTGGTGAACTGGATGGACATGAGCTGGCCTCCCTTTCACGTCCCGAAATTGCGCAGGCGATCACTGGCCCTGGCGGAGTTCGAGGCAAATTCCGTACCGCCGTTCCAGTCGAATTTTCGTGCCATGGCGGTCGAGCGGGCCTCGTCCGGCTCTGGCCCAATAGACTGCATCGGGGGCGGGCCGCGATCAACCGGAAAGCCACCCTGTCCCAGCGGAGCACGAGGAGGCGGCAATGGGCATCCAACATCCGAAATACAAGGTGGCGGTGGTGCAGGCGGCGCCCGCCTGGCTGGATCTCGACGCCTCGATCGACAAGTCGATCGGGCTGATCAGGGAGGCGGCGGAAAAGGGCGCCAGGCTCATCGCCTTTCCGGAGGCCTTCATCCCCGGCTATCCCTGGCACATCTGGCTGGACTCGCCGGCCTGGGCGATCGGCCGCGGCTTCGTCCAGCGCTATTTCGACAATTCGCTGTCCTATGACAGCCCGCAGGCCGAGAAGCTGCGCGACGCCGTGCGGAAGGCGAACCTCACCGCCGTGATCGGACTGTCCGAGCGCGACGGCGGCAGCCTCTATCTCGCGCAATGGCTGATCGGCCCCGATGGCGAGACCATCGCCAAGCGCCGCAAGCTGCGGCCGACCCATGCCGAGCGCACCGTCTATGGCGAGGGCGACGGCAGCGACCTCGCCGTCCACGCCAGGTCCGATATCGGGCGCCTGGGCGCGCTGTGCTGCTGGGAGCATCTCCAGCCGCTGTCGAAATACGCCATGTACGCCCAGAACGAGCAGGTCCATGTCGCGGCCTGGCCGAGCTTTTCGCTCTACGATCCCTTTGCGCCGGCGCTCGGCGCCGAGGTGAACAACGCCGCCTCGCGCGTCTACGCGGTGGAGGGCTCGTGCTTCGTGCTGGCGCCTTGCGCGACGGTGTCGCAGGCCATGATCGATGAACTGTGCGACCGGCCCGACAAGAACGCGCTGCTGCATGTCGGCGGCGGGTTCGCCGCAATCTACGGCCCAGACGGCAGCCAGATCGGCGACAAGCTGCCGCCTGATCAGGAAGGGCTGTTGATCGCCGAGATCGATCTCGGCGCCATCGGCGTCGCCAAGAACGCGGCCGATCCGGCCGGGCACTATTCGCGGCCCGACGTGACGCGGCTCCTGCTCAACAAGAAGCGGTACCAGCGCGTCGAGCAGTTCGCGCTGCCGGCCGACACCATCGAGCCCGCGGACATCGCTGCGGCGGCAAGCTGAGCACTGCAATCACGGGGAGGGTATCGCCATGGAATCCGCAATTCCTCCGCATCTCGAGACCGAGCGCTCGCGCCACAGGCGCGTGCCGGACGATTACCGGCCGCCATATCCGTCGTTCGTGGCGCGCTACAAGCCCGCCGTGAGCCGCGTCGTGATGGCCTATTTCGGTGTGCAGTATCGCGGCGCGGTGCCGGCGGCGGCGACGGAGGCGCTCGCCGAAATCGCCGGGCGCTTCCGGGCAGACAGGGGTCCCTCGCATTGGGACCGTGCGCAGTACGTCGACCAGGCCGGCTGTACGAATGTCGTCTCGGTCGCCTATTGGGACGACATCGCGCGTTTCGACGCCTGGTTTGCGTCGTCGCGTGAGGCGTGGACCGGGACGGCGCGCGAAGGCGTCGGCACCTTCATCGAGGTGCTGCGCCCCTCAGTCGCGCGCCACGAGACTCTGTTCTCCTCGCTCGGCCGGCCCGAGGGCGTCGCCGTCATTGCGGACGACATGAGCGGCGAGGTGCAGGAGCATGCCTATTGGGGCGGCATGCGCGACCGCATTCCGCTGTCCCAGACCGATGCGATGGCGCCCGGCGGGGCTCCCGAGCTGATCCGCGACGGTGCGCGACTGCGCGTTCAGGCGCATGACAACCTCTGCCTGATCCGCTCCGGGCAGGACTGGAGCGACACCGAGGCGTCGGAGCGAAAACTCTATCTCGACGATGTCGAACCGGTGTTGCGCGAAGGCATGGATTTTTTGCGCGACGACGGGCTTGGCATCGGCTGCTACGCCAATCGCTACATGAATGTGCTCGCCGCCGACGGCAGCGTGAGCGAAAAATCCTACGGCCAGAGCTGGTGGAAGAGCCTTGCTGCGCTCGAGCGCTGGGCGGAGTCGCATCCGACCCATGTCAGGATCTTCGGCGCCGCGATGAAGTATCTCTCGACGCTCGGGCCATCGGCAAAGCTGCGGCTCTATCACGAGGTTACGGTGGCGGCCGCCGACGAGCAGTTCTTCGAATATCTGAACTGCCACCCGAAGACCGGCATGCTGGCGGCGGTCGGGACCGACGGCGCTTGACGTTCATGCCACGCAATGGCCGAGCAGCTCGCGATGCGCGGCGCAGATGTGATGCGCGCCGGCATCCCTGAGCTCCGCCTCGCTGCCATAGCCATAGAGCACGCCGATCGCGGTCATGCCGTTGGTCCTGGCGCCGACCACGTCATGGCCGCGGTCGCCGATCATGATCGCGCTGGTGGGATCGACCTTGGCCTCGTCGAGCGCGTAGCGCAGCAGGTCGCGCTTGTCGACCCGCGTGCCGTCGAGCTCGGAGCCGAACACGCGCTCGAAATACGGTTTCAGGCCGAAATGATCGACGATGCGGGTGGCGTAGACCGCGGGTTTGCTGGTGGCGACGAACATGCGTGGCGTCGTCGCGGCAAGCGTCGTCAGCGTGTCCTTGATGCCGTCATAGGCCTCGTTCTCGAACAGGCCGATATCGCTGAACCGCTCGCGATAGAGCAGCAGCGCCCGGTCGGCGAGCTCGTCGGTTCCGGTGAGCTTCTTCAGGCTGGCATGCAATGGCGGGCCAATGCACCAGGTCAGCTCGTCCTCGCTCGGGACCGCGACGCCAAGCCGCTCGAGCGCGTACTGGATCGAGCGGGTGATCCCGGGCTTGGGGTCGGTGAGCGTGCCGTCGAGATCGAAATAGATGGTCACCATGCGAGCCGCGTCCACGTTGATAGCGCCCGTTGCTTGGGCGTAACCGCATAAATCCGGAGGGGTTGGCGGACTTCCGGTCCGAAGAGTGACAAATCCGGCTGTCCCAACCCGGTATGACGTAAGCGAGGCCACCAGCCAAGGCAACCAGCTGCGACGCAGCCAGCGATCCTGTCGCCGTGGCCTTCAGACAACTCGTCGTTACGCCGAAATCGGGCTCGCTGATGTCGTACAGCGTTTTAAAAGCTCGCTATTCGCAGGGCGTCAGCGTAGGGTTGCGCCATCACCGCCCTTCCAACGGCTTCCATCGGTGACTGAGGGTCACGAGCGCTCCCGCCGACTGAGGAGGAGCCTGCATGCCTCAATTTCGTCTGGCCGATTGGATCGTGCCGCCGGTGATCGTCCCGTTGTTTCTTCTGCTTCTGGTGGCCGCAGCGGCTTTCCTACATGGATAGGACGCCGCAACCGCAATACTTGGCCAATAGGAACGATCCACCCTGCCGCTAGGAACGATCCACCCTGCGGCGCGTAGGCCTTAGCCGTATCACGACTGTTACCGCTCCGCAGAAGGCTGTTGCGGGAAGACCGACTCGGCCGAAGGCGCGCCGGGCGGCAATCGGCAGGCAAAAAGGAGATCATAGGATGTTCGGCGTGAGTGCTGCCCGGAAAGGCGCCTGCATGACAACGCTTCTCGTCGCATTGATGCCCGGCACCTCGGCGCAAGGCGCTGCCGCCGGAGAACCGGACTGCCGCGCGATCGAAAGCACGAGCGGACGGCTCGCCTGTTACGACGCCGCGTTTCCGCCGAAGGCGAAGACGCCTGCCGCTGTCGAAAACGACGTCTCTCGGGCTCCATACAAAGATCCATTCGTTGCGGAAGAGGCCCGAACCGCGGCGAAGCTGAAGAATATCTGTCGCGGTTGTTGAGGCTTGTAACCAAGCAGCGCGGGCGTGGCAGAGGGCTGACGGCGCGAACAAGCGCCATTATCAGGAGGATCTGTCATGTTACTTACACAATTTAGCGTCGATGACGGGCCACATAGTATGGACGGGCTGCGACTGAGCGCCCGGGATGGCTCTGAACCGGTCGAGGCGTTCGTTGGCCGCAAGGTGATGGATATCTGGGTCGCCTCGGTCGAGCATCGCGTCAGCGAACAGAGCCTGTTCCGCGGTCAGTACAATGCGCTTGGCAAACTCAATCTTGCATCGATCGAGCGCATCGTCAGCGCAAAGTACCAGCGCGGTGCCGGGTTCAATCGCCAGCATCCCTTTGTCGAAGTTCTGGTCTCGGACATCGAGGACAGCGGCGAGACCCTGAACCTGAGCGAGCTCGTTCGGGAGCCTTTGCCGCCGGCATTCCATCGGCTGGCGTGAGCCGGACAAGGAATGACCTTCGAGCATGCCTCCATAGAGATCGCCCGCAAACCCTGGGGCCGCGTCGATCTGCGCCCCTGGAGCAGCATTGACGCTTCCGCTGACCCGGTCGGCGAGTTGTGGCTTGAACGCATCGACAAGCGTGCGCCGAGCCCGGCACTCCTGCTCAAGCTGCTGTTCACCAGCCAGCCCTTGTCGATCCAGGTTCACCCGACCGACGAATTCGCGCACGCCATCGGCCTGCCGAACGGAAAAACCGAGGCGTGGTACATCCTCTCGGCGCCGCCGGGCGCGCAGGTTGCGCTGGGATTGAAGCGGCATCTGACGCCACAGGCATTGCGCGCAGCGATCAGGGACGGCTCGATTGCTGGCCTTGTGCAATGGCGTCCTGTCGCGCAAGGCGACGTGATCTTCGTCCCCGCCGGCACGATCCACGCCATCGGCGCCGATATCGTGCTCGCCGAGATCCAGCAGCGCAGCGACACGACATTCCGCCTGTTCGATTTCGGCCGGCAGCGCGAGCTGCACGAGGACAGCGCGGTCGCCATTTCCGACGCCGGGCCGCCGCAACCGCAATCGCCTCCACGGCGCCTCGCCGATGCGCGCAGCGTTCTCGTCGCAAGTTCGCATTTCGTGCTCGAGCGGATCGATCTTCAGGCCCATTCGCATTGGAGGCTCGATACCGATCGGGAATCCTGGCTCCTCGTCGTCGACGGGAAGGGGCGCATCGGGCCGGCGAATGCCACCGTCGGGGAGGCGATCTTCATTGAGGCCGATCGCGCCGGCATCGACGTGGGCTCGAGCGGGATGAGCATCCTGATCGCCTATCCCGGGCCGGATCCAATTGCATCCCTGCTGCAGGATTGCACCGAACGGACGACGAGGCCTGCCGGTCCGCCCGCCGCCGTGCACACTCCGACATCAAGCGAAATCAACGAGGTGCCGACATGACGCCGCTCCGCCGTATCGCCGTCATCGGCAACTCGTTGCCCCGCCGGTGCGGAATCGCGACCTATACGACCGACCTGAAGAACGCGATATCGATTTCGCGCCCTGATCTCGAGACCTGCATCGTGGCGATGACCGATCGCGGTCAGGCCTATGATTATCCCCCGGCGGTCGCTTTCCAGATCAAGGACGGCAGTATCGAAGACTACATACGGGCCGCGGATTTCCTCAATGCCGGCCAGTTCGACACCGTGTGCCTGCAGCACGAGTTCGGGATTTTCGGTGGTGAAGCCGGTGCCCATATTCTCGTGCTGTTGTCTCGCCTTGCCATGCCGGTGGTGACGACGTTCCACACCGTGCTGGCCAATCCGACACCGGCGCAACGTACGGTCATGGAGCGCATCGTCGATGCGTCGTCGAAGGTCGTGGTGATGGCCCATAAAGGCCGCGAACTGCTGCGCGACGTCTATCTGGTGCCCGACGACAAGATCGAGGTCATTGCCCACGGTATTCCCGATGTCGCCTTCGTCGCGCCCGACGCGGCGAAAGCCAGGCTCGGATTTGAGCAAGATTCGGTCATTCTGACCTTCGGTCTGCTGTCCCCCAACAAGGGCATCGAGGTCATGATCGACGCCATGCCGCAGATTCTGAAGCGCTGCGCGGACGCGGTGTACGTCGTGCTCGGCGCAACGCACCCGAATTTGGTTCGAAACCAGGGCGAGGCCTATCGCGAAGGCCTGATGGCGCGGGTGCGCGAACTTGGAATCGACGACCACGTGGTGTTCCTCGACCGGTTCGTCGATCTGGCGACGTTGCTCGAATTCATCTCGATGTGCGACGTCTATGTCACGCCCTATCTCAACGAAGCCCAGATGACATCTGGAACGCTGGCCTACAGCTTCGGATTGGGGAAGCCGGTCGTTTCGACGCCTTACTGGCACGCACGCGAGCTGCTGACAGAGGGATGCGGAGTTCTGGTGCCGTTCGGCGATGCCGCCGCCATTGGCGACGAAATCGCAAAATTGCTCACCGACGACGTGCGACGGCAGGCGATGTCCCGGCGCGCCTATGCCGCGAGCCGGACGATGACGTGGGAATGCACGGCCGAGCGTTACATGTCCGTCTTCGAGACTGCACGGCAAGGTCACCGGCCCAAGGTCTTCGCGCGCTCCGACGTCGGCTCGCCGGGGCCGCGTGGCCCGGCGCCGCCGGATATGCAGATCGGCTACTTCCTGTCGATGTGCGACGATGTCGGCCTGTTCCAGCATGCGGTGCATTCGGTGCCCGATCGCGCGCACGGTTATTGCGTCGACGACAATGCGCGGGCGTTGCTGCTGGCCTGCGCCCTCAACAATCCGGGCGAACAGCCGCTATCGGAGGTCTTGACCTCCCGCTTTGCTGCCTTTGTGCAGCATGCCTGGAACCCTGATACCGGGCAATTTCGCAACTTCATGGGCTTCAATCGAACCTGGCTCGAAGACCGAGGCTCCGAAGACAGTCACGGGCGAACACTATGGGCCTTGGGTGAGGCTGCGCGCAGGGACGCGAGCCCGGCGCGGCGTCTGTGGGCTATTGCGTTGTTCGCCCAGGCACTGTCGGTCGCGGAGAGCTTCCGTTCACCCCGCGCGTGGGCATTCACGCTGCTGGGCCTCGACGCTTACTGCGCCGTGGCGCCGGACGATCTCCACGCCAGGGCAGTCCGGCATTCCCTTGCCGACAGGTTGATGTCCTGTCTGGCGGCGGTGGAGACGCCGGACTGGGTGTGGTTTGAGGAGGGGCTTGCCTACGACAACGCACGATTGCCGCAGGCTCTGATGCTCACGGGCATGGCGACGCAGGCGCCTCAATATCTCGATGCCGGATTGAGGTCGTTGCGCTGGCTCATGACGCAGCAAACGACCACGGCCGGTCACTTCCGGCCGGTCGGCACCGCCGGCTTCGGCGAGCGCCGGCAGCGTCCCCGTGCCTTCGATCAGCAGCCTGTCGAGGCAACGGCGACGATCGCGGCCTGCCTTACGGCGTGGCGCGCGGACGGCGATGCCGAATGGAAGACCAGGGCAACGCGCGCCTTCGCCTGGTTTCTCGGCAGCAATGATCTCTCGGTGGCGCTGGCCGATCCGCTCACCGGCAGTTGCCGCGATGGCTTGCACCCCGATCGCGCCAACGAAAACCGCGGCGGCGAGTCGGTCGTTTGCTATCTCCTTGGACTTGCCGAGATGCGCCAGCTTGCGCGCGTCAACACGAGCCTGACACGGCCTGCGGCCTTGCGCGCCGTGGGTGCCTGAACTTCATCTTCTCATTCAGCAAGCCGAGGATACCGTGTCACAAGCTTCTTTCCTGAATCGGCAGGGCCTTCATCTGCGCCCCGATCCGGCGCGGGTTATCGTGCGGCCATTCAAGCCGGCGACTGAACCGCGCGATCTCAACCCGACCGACAAGATGCGCGCCAATCATATCGTCGAGCGGGTTCTCGCGCTCAGCTCGGAAGCCGTTGCGGCTCAGCTCGCGGACGTCCTGGAAAATTTCGAGGGTCGGCATCGTAACCTCTTGGAGAGGTTCGAGACCCGCGCCGTTGAAATGGAGGATGCTTTCGCGACGCATGGCGTCTTCTCGAGGACCCAGCGCCAGCTGATCGGCGCGTATTTTCTCAGCGAGTATTCGTWCGAGGCCTCTGCCTTGTTCAATCCCAGCATCGTGCCGCACCCCGATCAATCGGGTGCGCCCGAGGGCGGCACGCGTTTCATCATCAGTCTCCGGGCCGTTGGTGAAGGCCATGTGTCGTCACTGACGTTTCGAACCGGGACGATCGCGGCGGACGGGAGCCTGGCCGTCGACCCGACGGCTCGCCTTGCCTCGGTCCCGCGGATCGGCCAGCGCGCGTCCGGCCCCGACGGCGACCGTGTCGAGCTGGTGTTCAGGCCCGAGGAAGATCTCAGCGAGCGTGTCATCTTTCCCGTGACCGAATCCCAATCGAACGGCATCGAGGATGCGCGCTTTGTCGAATTCCGCGACGGCGATCGGAAGACCTATTACGCGACCTACACGGCCTACAGCGGACGCGCGATCCGGTCCGAACTGATCGAGACCAGCGATTTCATGTCGTTTCGACTGACGCCTTTGCGGGGGGCTGCGGCAGGCAACAAGGGCATGGCGCTGTTCCCACGCAAGATCGGTGGCAGCTATGCCATGATCGCGCGACAGGACAATGAGAACCTGTATCTGGTGTATTCGGACGACCTCTACACATGGGAAGGCGGTGGCCGGGCCATTCTGAAACCTCAATTTCCCTGGGAATTCGTCCAGATCGGCAATTGTGGGTCGCCCATCGAACTCGACGAAGGCTGGCTGCTGCTGACGCACGGCGTCGGCCCGATCCGCAAATACTCGATCGGAGCGGCGCTGCTCGACAAGCGTGACCCATCGAAGGTGCTGGCGCGTTCGAGCGAGCCGCTGTTGCGGCCTGAACCGTCCGAGCGCGAAGGGTATGTCCCCAACGTCGTCTATACCTGCGGTGCGATGAGGCACAATGACCAGATCATCCTGCCATATGCCGTGTCGGACACCTTCTCCAGTTTTGCAACGATCAGGATTTCCGCGCTCATGGAAGCGATGCGGCGCTGAGCGCGGCTTTCGCAGTCATTGACGTCAACCGCGTTCGTCAAGAGGTCAGAAGCTCATGGTCCGCGAAACAACCTACGTGGTGCAGGCATTCAACGCCGGCAAGGGTGGAAATCTGAAGGCCGACGCGCCCATCGTCTGCAAGTCGGAAAGCGGCGCGCTGCGAACGGCCGAGAGACTGGCATTGAGCAAGCTCGGCGTCGTCGCGTTCTCGTCCAGCGGCGATCCCGAAATGGGTGATTATGACGATGATCCGACGGTGTTCTTCCGGAAGGGCGAGCTTCCGTCCGGCTTCGACTGAACCCTGGTTGCGATCGAAAAGATATTTGTAAGGGAGCCGACATGAGCGAGCGACTTGAAACACTGAAGAAGGCCCGTGATCGCATGATCGAGGACAGGGACGCGCATGCGAAGGTGCTGGCCGCGCCTTTTGAGCGCGACACGGCCGAACGGGCGCGCAACAAGTTCGTCGAATTTCAGGCGCTGATTGATGCCCTCGACCGCGCCATCAGCGGCGAAAGCCTGGTTCCAGTCAAAAACTAAACAGCGCAAGGCGAAACCAGCCAATGTCTCGTCGCCGGGGAGCGGTCGCACGCCGTTGGCCGCGACCCCTTATTGCTGCCGTGCCCATGCGACGATCGCCGCCGCATCCGCGCCGGCCTGGGCTTCCCAGGCGGCGATCGTGCTTGTTGCGGCGTTGCGCAGTGCTGCGACGAGGGATTGCGGCGCGGGTTCGGCGATGTTGACGCCGTTGTCGCGCATGCGTGCATAGTTCTCGGCCGTGCGATGGGCGAGCAGCGCGAACTGGCTTTGCTCGGTCTCGGCGGCCGCGGCCAGCACCTCGCGCTGCATCGGCTCGGGCAGCTCCGCGAACGCGTCGCTGCGGACGAAAGCGATCGAGACCGGCATCGCGTAGTTGATGGCCGTGAAGTGCGGCAGGAAGTCCCAGAGCTTGCGTCCCGCACCGCCGTCGCCGGAGGTGAGGAACGCGTTCAGCTGGTGCTCCTTCAATCCGGCAAGCGCTTTGTCCATCGGCAGGAACTGCGCATTGGCTCCGGCCGCGCGCATCACCGCGCTGGAATTGGCGTCGTAGGCCCGCAAGTTCAGGCTCAGTAAATCGTCGGCGCCTGCAAGCGCGCGATCCGACCAGAGGCCCGTCGCCGGCCAGATCGTCAGATAGAGCAGTTTTAAGCCGCGCGCGGAGAAGGCCTTCTCGTAGAGCGGGCGTGCCCGCGCATTGGTGGCGCGAGCGAGGTCGACCGATTGCACGAGGAAGGGCAGGGTGGAGAGACCAAGCACCGGATCGAGGCCGGACAGCGCACCGGCAAAGGCATCCCCGCCGGCGATCCGGCCATCCAGCACCGCGCGCGGCATCTCGCTCGAGTTGATCTTGAGCTCGTTGTCGAAGGCATTGGCCACGGTCACGAAACCGTTGGTGCGCTCGGAGACGCGTTTGGCGAAGGTCACGAGCCCGATACCGGAAATGTTACTCTCGGGATATTCCGTGGTCATCCGCCAGTTGACTTGCGCCATGGCCGGCGCGGCGGTCAGGATGAATGCGGCGAGGGCAAGGAGCGCGCGGATCCCCCTAGCAGGGGAACGCATTGGAAGAAGCTGGTCGGGCGGCATATATTGGCAACTCGTTGAACCATGGCACGATGCCACAACATGGCAGATCATCTTGTCGCATGGCGCGCCGGCCTGCGCCACAGCGATGCTTGGGCAGTGTTGGCGCGAATTGCATCACTCGTCATCGCCGCACTGCTGGCCTCTGCGACGCAGGCGGCGGCGTGGGACAGTTCGCCCGCCAGGACCGATGTCGCCGTTCCCAGCGTCGAGGAACTGGCGATGCCGCCGGCGAAGCCTGCGGATGCGCGCGAGAGCGACACGCGGGAATCGATCTGCCTGATCATCGAGGCGGCCGCGCGCGATGCCAATCTGCCGCTGGAGTTCTTCGCCCGCGTGATCTGGCAGGAAAGCCGCTTCCAGGCCGATGCGGTCGGCCCCATGACGCGCAGTGGCGAGCACGCGCAGGGGATCGCGCAGTTCATGCCGGGCACCGCGAGCGAGCGCGGGCTGCTCAATCCCTTCAACCCGGTGCAGGCGCTGCCGAAGTCGGCGGAGTTCTTGAACGAGCTGCGCAACCAGTTCGGCAATCTCGGCCTTGCGGCCGCCGCCTACAACGCTGGCCCGCGTCGCGTCCAGGAATGGCTCGCCGGCACCGGCGGCATGCCTGAGCAGACCCGCAACTACGTCTACGCCATCACCGGCACGTCGGTGGATGCGTGGGCCAAGGCGGGCAGCACCGGCAAGGGGCCGCCGAGTTCGCCGCCGACGAGCTGCCGCGATCTGATGGCGCTCCTGAAGCGCGCGCCGAACCCGTTCGTCGCCGAGCTCGAGCAGCATGTCGAGCTTGCCGCCGCAAAAATCTGGGGCGTGCAGCTCGCCGCCGGCTTCGACCGCAACAGGGCGCTCGCGATGTATTCCCGCGCCGTCACGCGGCTGAGCGCCGTGATCGGCGACCGCGATCCGAGCCTGCTGTCATCGGTGATGCGCAGCCGCGGCACGCGCGCCTTCTATCAGGTGCGCATCGGTGCCGACACGCGCAACGAGGCGGATGATCTGTGCAATCGGATCCGCAAGGCGGGTGGAGCCTGCTTCGTGCTGAAGAACCGGGGTGTGAGCGGGTAGGGGGCAACTCTCTCTCTCCGTCATTCCGGGCTCGCGCCAAGAGGCGCGCCCCGGAATGACAAGGGGATGGCAAGTCGTGCATGCCAGCCCCGCCGTTCGCTTCCTTGACGCCAGCCACCGCATTGCCCGTTATGCGCGCACGATTCCGTAACCCCGGCCGGCCCTCCCTTGGCGCTTCCACCGCTCGATTCACCGCAATGGCAAAGCCCCTGGCGCGCTTTCGCGTGGGGGCTGCGCTCGATCACGCAGACGATTTTGACCGTCGTCCTGTTCGTGACTTATCTGGGCATCGGTGCGCTCGCCCACGACACCCATTTCAGCCTGGCCTGGGCGCTGGCCTCGACGCTGTTTGTCTGGGCAGGTCCAGCGCAAATCATCCTGATCACCACGCTTGGCTCGGGCGCCACCGTCGTCCAGTCGGCGATCGCGGTGACCGTCAGCGCCATCCGCCTGTTTCCGATGGTGGTGTCGGTCCTGCCCCTGATGCGGACGCCGACGACAAAACGGCGCGAGCTGGTCTTCGCCGCGCATCTCACCGCGGTGACATTGTGGGTCGAGTGCCACCGCTTCCTGCCGCAGGTGCCGCGGGAGCGGCGGATCGCCTTCGTTCACGGGCTCGGCTGCGGTCTCGTCTCGGTGTGTCTCTGCGCCAATACGGTCGGCTATTTCCTCGCCGCCAACCTGACGCAGACGTTGGGAGCCGCGATCCTGCTGCTGACGCCGCTGTCCTTCCTGTTCTCGACCGCGCGCAACAGCCGCGAGGCCGCCGACGTCGTCGCGCTCGCGCTCGGGATTTTGCTGTATCCGTTGGCGGCGAAGATGAACTCCGGCCTCGACATCCTCGTCAGCGGCGTCGTGGCCGGCACGATCGCCTATGGCGTGCACTGGTGGCGGGAGGTGCGCGCATGAGTGTTGCCCAGCTCATCGGTGACTGGCACGCGCTCGCGGTGCTGTTCGTTGCCGGCGTTGTTCCCAACCAGATCTGGCGCATGCTGGGCCTGTGGTTCGGCGGCGGCATCGACGAGGGCTCGGAGCTCCTGGTCTGGGTGCGGGCGGTCGCAACCGCGATTTTGGCCGGCGTCATTGCCCAGATCGTGGTCGAGCCGCCCGGCGCGCTCGCCAGCGTGCCGGACGTGTTGCGGTATGGTGCGGTGGGCGCCGGCCTCGTCGCCTTCCTGCTGACCCGCCGCTCGATCTTCGCGGGCGTGGTGACGGGCGAAGTCTTCATGCTGGCCGGCACGTGGTGGTTGGGCTAAAACGCTCGCGGTACAGCAAGGAACTGGACATATGGTTCGCGAAAACGAGCTGCGTGAGGGCGAGGTCGCCATCGACTTGCCGCCGACGCAGGACGCCGGCCTCGTCTTCATCGGCCGCATCCGCACGCCCTGGACCTCACGGCTGGAAACGCCGCGGCAGGGCCGTACCGACGGCCCGGTGTGCCGGCTCGAAATCTTCGAGCCGTTCGTGGCGGCGATCAAGGGCGTCGACTTCTACAGCAATCTCGAAGTGCTCTATTGGCTCGACAAGTCGCGCCGCGACATCGTCCTGCAAAGCCCGAAGAACAACGAGAAAACCCGCGGCACCTTCTCGCTGCGCTCGCCGGTCAGGCCCAATCCGATCGGCACCTCGATCGTCAAGCTGGTCGGCATCGAGGGCAACGCGATCCTGGTGCGCGGGCTCGATTGCATCGACAACACGCCGCTGATCGACATCAAGCCCGACCGCTGCGAATTCACGCCGCTCGCCGCGCCGCAGGCCGGGGATTTTCAGACGGAGTGATTTCCTCCGTCATTCCGGGGCGTGCCGTAGGCACGAGCCCGGAATCCATCGGGCAGCAATGACGGCGGCGAAATGGATTCCGGGTTCGCGACTGCGTCGCGCCCCGGAATGACGATCAGCTCTTCAGCGCCGCGATCAGCTTGGTCGCGTTCTCTTCCAGCACCTTGACGTCTTCCTTGCGGCTGGCCGGCGGCAGCATCGCGATGCCGTCATGGCGCGGCATCACGTGCATGTGCAGGTGAAACACCACCTGTCCGCCGGCGGCCTCGTTGAACTGCTGCACGGTGATGCCGTCGGCCTTGAACGCCTTCATCGCGGCAGCCGCGATCTTGTGCACGCCGCGGGCGACGTGGGCGTAATCGTCGGGCTTGATGTCGAGGATGTTGCGGGCAGGGGCCTTCGGGATCACCAGCGTGTGGCCGGGCACGCGCGGCATGATGTCGAGGAAGGCGAACACATGCTCGTCCTCGTAGACCTTGTGGCAGGAAAACTCGCCGCGCAGGATTTTTGCAAAGATGTTGTTGGGGTCGTAGGCGGTCATGGCGGCGGCTCCTCGAAATTTTGTGCTTACTGTCACCAGCCACGCGAGGGCGTCAAGGCGCCTCGTCCGCGTCTTTCCGGAACGGGCCCATCTCGGCCAGCTCGCGGCCTGCTTCCGCGACATAGGCGCGCTCGCGCTTGAGGTAATCGTCGATGGCGCGGCGCAGACCCGGATCGGCGATGAAATGGGCGGAGTGGGTCGTCCGCGGCAGGTAGCCGCGCGCGATCTTGTGCTCGCCTTGCGCGCCGGCCTCGACATGCGTCAGGCCGCGTTTGATCGCGAAGTCGATCGCCTGGTAGTAGCAGACCTCGAAATGCAGGAACGGATGATGCTCGACCGCGCCCCAGTTGCGGCCGAACAGCGTGTCCGAGCCGATGAAGTTGATCGCGCCCGCGATCCAGCGGTCGTTGCGGCGGGCCATCACCAGCAGCACGTCGTCGCTCATGGTCTTGCCGATCAGCGAGAAGAATTCCCGCGTGAGATAAGGCCGGCCCCATTTGCGCGAACCGGTCTCCATGTAGAACGCGAAGAACGCGTCCCAGGCTTCCTCGGTGATGTCGCTACCCGTCAGCCAGTGGATGGTGATGCCCGGGGCGAGCGCGTCGCGCCGCTCGCGCTTGATCGACTTGCGGTGGCGCGAGTTCAGGGTGGCGAGAAAGTCGTCGAAGGTCGCGAAGCCGTCGTTGTGCCAGTGGAACTGCTGGTCGGTGCGCTGGAGGAAGCCGTGCTCCGCGAGCAGCTTCCATTCGGCCTCACGCGCGAAGGTGACGTGCACCGAGGAGGCCTTGCTGACGCCGCACAGCGCCACCAGCCCGCCCGCCAGCGCCTCCGCAATACGCTCGCGATCGACGCCGTCGCGGATGAGGAGCCGCGGCCCTGTCGCCGGTGTGAAGGGAACCGAGACCTGGAGCTTGGGATAATAGCGCCCGCCGGCGCGCTCATAGGCGTCCGCCCAGCCGCGGTCGAAGACGTATTCGCCCTGCGAATGCGATTTCAGATAGCAGGGCACGACCCCGGCGACGCGGCCGTCGATCTTGGCCGCGAGGTGCCGCGGCCCCCAGCCGGTGCGGATGGTTGCCGAACCCGACCTCTCGATTGCAGAAAGAAACGCGTGCGAGACGAACGGGTTATAGGCAGGTCTTGAGAGGCCGGCGGAGTCGCCTGGGATCCCGGATGAGGTTCCCCTGCCATGCCCGTTGCAAGCCTTGCCGGGATTTGCGCAGGCGTCCCAGTCGTCAGGTGACACTTCGCCGATGGACCCCCCCCCCCACGCCAGGGGCTACGGCACGAATCCCTCAAAGATCATCTGATCCGCGTACTGCCCGACGCGCGTCCGCTGCTCGGGGGTGCGCACGGTCCAGCCGAGCAGGGCGCAGCCGAACACATTTCGGGCGATCCAGGGGGCGGGGGCCGGCAAATGGTCGACCTTGAAGGCGACGAAGTGCGGCTGGGTCTGCAACCCGTGGCGCAGGTACAGCATGCTGTCGCGCTGTGCCTCGGTCAGCTTCGCCCAATACTCGTCCTCATAGGTGCGCTGCGCGACGATGCCGCGCGGGCGGGAGGGCAGCAGTTCGCGCAGCGCCAGCACCTGGTCGGGATCGAAGGACATGCCGACGGCGGGGCCCTGGTAGGACGCCAGCACCTCGGCCATCCGCCTCACCAGCTTGCGGTCGCCGTCAAAATGGCTCTTCACCTCGATCACCAGCGGCACGCGGCCGGCGACCATGGCGCAGAGGTCGGACAGCGACATCATCCGCTCGGCCGTGTCCTTGAACCTGATGGCCTTCAGCTCCGCCGCGGTCTTGTCGACCACGTCGCCGGTGGTCTCGGTGAGGCGGCCGAGCGCGTGGTCGTGATGCACCATGGCCTCGCCGTCAGCGGAGAGCTGGATGTCGACCTCGATCGCAAAATTGCCCGCGATCGCCGCCTGCACCGCGCCCGGCATGTTCTCGACGATGCCACGCGAGATGTCGTGCAGGCCGCGATGGGCGACCGGCCGGGCTGTCAGCCAATCAGGAGCGCGCATCCGCGTCAGGCGACCTCGAACACGCCTTCGACCTCGACCGCCGCGTCCGCCGGCAGCGAGGCGACGCCGACGGTGGTGCGGGCGTGGCGGCCCTTGTCACCGAAGGCCGCGACCATCAGGTCGGAGGCGCCGTTGAGGACCTTCGGCCCGTCCAGGAAGTCGGGTGCCGAGTTGATGAAGCCGCCGAGACGCACCACGCGCACGACCTTGTCGAGGTCGCCGAGCGCCGCCTTGACCTGGGCGAGCAGGTTGACGGCACAGCCGCGCGCGGCCGCTGCGCCGTCTTCGAGCGAGACACCGGCGCCCAGCTTGCCCTTGGCGATCAGCTTGCCGTCGGGAGCGAAACAGACCTGGCCGGAGACGAACAGCAGATTGCCGGTGCGCACGAACGGCACGTAATTGGCCACGGGGGTGGGGGCCTCGTGCAGCTTGATGCCCTGTTCCGCCAGTTTCTGCTCGACCGTACCCGCCATGTCTCGACCTCGATATCTTGGAATTCATCCGCCCCGGCGCGGCTGTTCGCGGCCGGGCCTGCCCTGTTTCGCCCATCGTGCCGCCACATGCAAGCAAGCCGGTGCGGGCGGCGGGAGCTGCGCCGGACTACATTTTCCCGAGGCGGGACAGGGGGTTCAACGCGGGGCCGCAACTTTACGTGAAACCGCCGCAGTTGCGACGCAATGGAACGGTCATTAAAGTATCGAATCTGCGCTTCCCGAAGGACGCATCCTCAAGGAACAGACATGGTGCACCTTTTCCGGACTTCGCTCGGTGTGATGGCGCTCGCGGCGGCCGCTTTCGGCGCCGGCGGAGGGGCTGACGCAGCCAACGGTCCGTTCCTCGCGCATCAGGCGCTCTATGATCTGAGCCTCGTGAAATCGCGCTCGAACTCGGTCAACAGCGCGCGCGGCCGCATCCTCTACAATTTCGCCGGGAGCTCTTGCGAGGGCTACACGTCCGAATTCCGCCAGGTCTCCGAGCTCGACAGCGGCGAGGGCAAGGTCACGCTCAGCGACCTCCGCTCCAATTCCTGGGAGGACGCCGCGGGAAAGAGCTACCGCTTCAAGATCGAGACGCGGATGAACGAGGCCGATGCCGGCCGGGTCGACGGCTCGGCGGAGCGCGACGGCGACCACATCAACGTCAAGCTGAAGCTGCCGGCGCCGAAGACCTTCACCCTCGACGGCAAGGTCGTGTTCCCGACCGAGCAGATCCAGCGCATCATCGCCGCCGCCAAGGACGGCAAGTCGCTGCTGGAGCTGTCCGTCTATGACGGCTCCGACGACGGCCAGAAAGTCTACAACACGCTGACCGTGATCGGCCAGCCGATCCCCGCCGACCGCACCGCCGCGCCCGATCCGTCGACGTCGGACGAGCACATGAAATCGCTCAAGCGCTGGCCCGTCACCGTCAGCTATTTCGACCGTGACGCCCAGCAGAAGGAGGGCGAGCAGACGCCGGTCTATGCGATGGCGTTCGAGCTCTACGAGAACGGCGTCTCCCGCCAGCTCGTGCTCGACTACAACGATTTTGTGATCTCAGGCGCGATGGGCAAGTTCGACGTCAAGGACAGCAAGCCCTGCAATTGAGGGCGCGTCTCTCCTCCGTCATTGCGAGCGCAGCGAAGCAATCCAGAATCCCTCCGTAGAAAGATTCTGGATTGCTTCGTCGCAAGAGCTCCTCGCAATGACGGGCTGGCCCTCAACGCACTCTGCGGCTACGCTTGCTCCCAACCACAAACCTCCGGGAGGCAAGCACCATGCCCAAGCTCGATCATCTCCGTCCCAGCGGCCTGCATCACAATCCGGCCTATTCCCACGTCGTCACCGCCACGGGCGCGCGCACCATCTACATCTCCGGGCAGGTGTCGACCGACGAGGAGGGGCGGATCGTCGGCGAGGGCGATCTCGCCGCGCAGACCACGCAGGTGATGCAGAACCTAGGCCATGCGTTGAAAGCTGCCGGCGCGAGCTACGCCAACATCGTCAAGATCACGACCTTCGTGGTCGGCTACAAGCCCGAGTTGCGCCCGATCATCGGCAAGGCTCGCTCCGCCTTCTTCGAAGGCATGGAGCCGCCGGCCTCCACCCTCGTCGGCGTCTCCGCGCTTGCCGCGCCGGAGTGGCTGATCGAGATCGAGGCGGTGGCCGTCGCGGATTGAAATTGGACTCCGTAGCCCGGATGGAGCGCAGCGCGATCCGGGAAACCTGTCGCCGTAGATGCACTGTCCCGGATTTCGCTGCGCTCCATCCGGGCTACGCGCGCCTCGCGCCGGATATTTCTTGAAGGATGGCTAGAGCTTCATCGGCCCTGTCGGCAGGTACGAAGAGATGATCGTGGTGGAAGGCCGAAACGGCATTCACGCTGATGCCGGCTTCGGCCAGGCGGGACGTGACCGCAGCCAGGAAGCCCACCGCGTCGAGTGCGGAGTGAACCGTCAGGGTGATCAGGCGCGAGGCAAACGCGTGGTGTAAGCCTGACGCCTCGGCTGCTTCGCGCAGGATCACCAGCGTGGTTCCTTCCTGCTCGCGGAATGTCAGCAATGGATTGACCGCCGCGGGAATGGGCTCGTTGGGCGGGATCGTGCAAAACACGAAGGTGCCGGACTGCATCTCGGGCCTCATGTGCCTCAGCAGCGCGTTGAGATCGCGTTCGCCTGTCACCGTGTCAGCCTCCCAAGCTGCGTAAGGTGAGTGAGCCCCTGCGGAACCCATCAGGGCCGCAAATTGACAGGGGCCTCGTCAACATACCTTTGTTTATATCTTCTATCCCTTCTCATGCGCTGCTCTAACGCTCGTACAATTGAGCGAGGGCAGTGGACGCTTACACTTTGGGCAAGCTCGGGTCACTGCGAGGAAGCTCAATGAACGTCATCATTCGAAAGCTCAACGGCTTGTGGCACCTCATCGTCGGGTCTTGTGAGATCCGAACTCCGTTCCTGGAGAGCCAGGACCGGCAGCTGGTCGTTCAGTACGCCCGGCGCGTCTATCCAGGTGCACGGATCTTCGAACGCGACTGATTTCAGCCGGGCTGAATCACTCCTGCGTCTTCTCCGGTCGCTCATACGCAATGCCACGGATCACGGCGGTACTGCCGAACTTCTTGCGCAAGCTGTCTACCGCACGTTCGGCATGGGCGGCGCGGCGGTCGAGCATGTCGGTGTCGTCGTCGGCCGAGCCGGTCCGCAGCGCGCTGACGCCGGCGCCCATCAGGCGGAAGGCGGTGCCGTCGATCTCTTTCGCCAGCATCTCGCGGCAGATCGCGAAGATCTTTGCGGCGAGCTGCGTCGGGGCTGCGATCGATTGCGAACGCGTGCGCTGGCGGAAGTCGGCGGTCTTCAGCTTCAGCGTGACGGTCGAACCCGCAAGCTCGCTGCTCTTCAGGCGCGACGACGTCTTCTCGCAGAGCCGCCACAGGATCCGCTCCAGCGTCGCGAAGTCGCGGATGTCGGTCTCGAAGGTGGTCTCGCTGGAAATCGTCTTGGCGCCGCGATCGGGCTCGACGCGGCGGTCGTCGATGCCGCGCGCGAGCCGCCACAGCCTGCGGCCGTCGCTCGGAAACTGCCGCATCATCTCGATCTCGTCGGCCTTCTGGAGGTCGGCGATGATGCGGAAGCCACGCTGCGTCAGCCGCTCCTGCGTCGCGGGCCCCACGCCAAAAATGAAGCCGACCGGCTTCTCGGCGAGCATCGCCCGCGCTTCCTCCTGGTCGAGCGCGGCAAAGCCGCGCGGCTTGTCGAGGTCGGAGGCGATCTTGGCCAGGAACTTGTTGCAGGACAGCCCGACCGAGACGCTGATGCCGATATCGCGCTCGACGTCGCGGGCAAAGCGCGCCAGCACCTTTGCCGGGATCATGCCGTGAACGCGCTCGGTGCCGGAGAGATCGAGGAAGGCCTCGTCGATCGAGAGCGGCTCGACCAGCGGCGTCAATGCCTGCATGGCGTGACGCACCTCGCGGCCGACGCGGACGTATTTCGCCATGTCAGGCCGGATCACGATCGCGTGCGGACACGCCTCGAGCGCCTTGAACATCGGCATCGCCGAGCGCACGCCATAGGTGCGTGCGATGTAGCAGGCCGCCGACACCACGCCGCGCTTGCCCCCGCCGATGATGACGGGCTTGTCGGCGATTTCGGGGTTGTCGCGCTTCTCGACCGTCGCATAGAAGGCGTCACAATCGATATGGGCAAGCGTCAGCGTCGACAGCGTGCGGTGGCGGACCAGGCGAGGGGAACCGCAGGCGGAACAGCGTCGCACGCTCATGTCCAGATCGGCCAGACAATCCCGGCAGAAGCAGCGGGGACCGGCCGGATCGGGGGCGGTCACGGCACGTCGCGCTCCCAGGTGCGGTCGCCGAGCGCGTCGCCCAGCACTTGCCGCGCTGCGGCGACGTTGGTCGGATGCAGTTCGGAGGCGCTGGCGAAGGCCTTCACGGTGGCGTCATCGCGCAGCACGAAATCGAGCACACTGAGGAGAAAATTGGGGTCGGAGGCGGCATTCCGCAGCGTCTCCGGACCGACACCTGTCTCGGCCAGGAACAGGCCCAGCCGTTCCGGCTCGCCTGCGACGAAAGAGAGCGCCTGAATCGCAACGATTTCAGCGACTTCGCGGGGGTTGTGAACAGGCTTTTTCAAGGGCGCGGTTTGCCTTTCCATTAACTTTCAGTGTCTACTTTGGAATCATCATGCCCGAGTCTCGGCCTTAAGTCTTGCGACCCCAGACAAGCAACTGGAAACCACATCGCAGAAAGTGGGCCCTCGGGTTTAACGAAACTAGAGCGAATCTGAGGCTAGTTTGAATCCAGTTTTCGAAGCGCCGGCGTGCGGCGCCTGAGGCGTCACATGTCGGATCAGTCTCCTGGCCAATGGGAGGGACGGAATGGCTAAGACCGTCCTGATCGTGGAGGACAACGAGCTCAATATGAAGCTCTTCCGCGACCTGTTGGAGGCGCACGGCTACCAGACCTCGGGCACCAGCAACGGCTACGAGGCGCTCGACCTCGTTCGCAAGATGCGACCGGACCTCGTGCTGATGGATATTCAACTGCCGCAGGTGTCGGGCCTGGAGGTGACGCGCTGGATCAAGGACGATCCGGAGCTGCGTGCCATACCCGTCGTCGCGGTCACGGCCTTCGCGATGAAGGGCGACGAAGAACGCATCCGCGAGGGCGGCTGCGAAGCCTATTTGTCCAAGCCGATTTCGGTCGGCAAATTCATTGAGACGGTCCGGCGTTTCATCGGATAGGAAGTGAGTTCAAAGTGTCCGCGCGTATCCTCGTCGTCGATGACGTCCCTGCCAACGTCAAGCTGCTCGAAGCCCGCCTGTCCGCCGAATATTTCGACGTGATGACCGCCTCGAACGGCACCGAGGCGCTCGCAATCTGCGCCCGCGCCGAATGCGACATCATCCTGCTCGACGTCATGATGCCCGACATGGACGGCTTCGAGGTCTGCCGCCGCCTGAAGACCGACCCGGCGACCCACCACATTCCCGTCGTGATGGTGACCGCGCTCGACAGCCCCGCCGACCGCAACCGCGGGCTGGAGGCCGGCGCCGACGATTTCCTGACAAAACCCGTCTCCGACGTCGTGCTGATCGCGCGCGTGCGCTCGCTGACGCGGCTGAAGATGATGACGGACGAGCTGCGCATGCGCGCCATCACCTCGCTCGAGATCGGCATGCAGGCGCCCGAGCGCAGCGCCGTCGCCGACACCGGCAAGGGCGGCCGCATCCTGCTGGTCGACGACCGCCAGTCGTCCTATGAGCGGCTGGCGACGCTGCTCGCCGCCGAGCACACCGTCGATGTCGAGCCCAATCCGACCGAGGCGCTGTTTCACGCCGCCGAGGGCAATTACGACCTCCTGATCGTCTCGCTCGATCTCAACAATTTCGATGGTCTGCGGCTGTGCAGCCAGGCGCGCTCGCTGGAACGAACGCGGCATGTGCCGATCCTCGCGATTGCGGAGGCCGAGAACTCAACACGGCTGCTCCGCGGCCTCGAGATCGGCGTCAATGATTACCTGCTGCGTCCGATCGACAAGACCGAGCTTTTGGCGCGCGTCCGCACCCAGATCCGCCGCCGCCGCTACACCGATCATCTGCGCGACAACGTGCAGAACTCGATCGAGATGGCGATCACCGACGCGCTGACCGGCCTGCACAATCGCCGCTACATGGAGAGCCATCTGGCGACGCTCGCCGAGCAGGCCTCGACCCGCGGCAAGCCCTTGGCGCTGATGATCCTGGACATCGACTACTTCAAGTCGATCAACGACAATTACGGCCACGATGCCGGCGACGACGTGCTGCGCGAATTCGCGGTGCGCGTGCGCAAGTCGATCCGCGGCATCGATCTCGCCTGCCGCTATGGCGGCGAGGAGTTCGTCATCGTGATGCCCGAGACCGATCTCCACGTCGCCGGCATGGTTGCCGAGCGCCTGCGCCGTTCGATCGCCGGCGAGCCCTTCGCCGTTCACAAGGGCGCCAAGCGCATCGAGGTCACGATCTCGATCGGCCTGACCACGCTGGAGCAGAAGGGCGAGGCGGTCGCCGACGTCCTCAAGCGCGCCGACACCGCGCTCTACCGCGCCAAGCACGACGGCCGTAATCGCGTGGTGTCGCACGCGGCGTGAGGCTGCCGGCGGCACAAAAAACGCGAAAACAACCCCATGCACAGTAGCCGGCAGTAGTCGGATCAATGGCTTACGCGTGAGCGAAGTCATGGCTTATGCGTCCGCAAAGCCGTTTGACTCGTCGGGCAAAACAGGCGCATTTTGGTATCGTCGGGGCGTGGGGCGAATACTGCGGCCACATACTC